>JAFZZD010000314.1 GCA_017615955.1 Victivallales bacterium | reverse complement strand
GCGGCGGTTCTCCCTCCTGATTCGCCGTGCTCGATTATGCATGCCACGGCAAAAATGGGCATTGGCAGGGGGCCAAAGCATACGAACCAGGTGTTCTTGTGCCTGTTGGCGCCTTCTCCGACCTCGGCAGTGCCAGTCTTGGCAGCCACGGGAATGGGAAAATCCTTCATCACGGAAGCGGAGGCGCCTTCATCTATCACAGCCGACAGCATGGCATCGCAGACAAATCGCAGATGTTCGTATGAAACTGGCAGCGTATTGCGCTTGCGCGGCATGGCGGTACGCACCAGTTGCCCATCCTTGCGGCGAATCTCCTTGACCAGGTATGGATGCCAGACAGTGCCTCCATTGGCAAGGGCGGCGACATACACTGCCGCCTGCAAAGGCGTCACCATTATGCCGCCCTGCCCTATTGACGCGAATGCCGTGTCAATCTTAAGCCATTTTCTGCCCCATGCCTTCAATGCGGCCTGATGGGATGGCACCATCCCTGCCACGCCAGCCTGGAAATCGCCGTCCACAGGTTCACCGAAACCAGCCGCCCTGTACATGCTCTCCAATGGTTCTAGCCCCAGATTCACACCTAGATTTATGAAATACGGATTGCATGAAACAGCGATTGCCTGTGTCATATCCAGAGAGCCATGCCCGTAGCGGCGTGCGCATCCGATGCGTGTGCTGCCCAATGTGTATGCCCCGGTGCAATCATATTCGGTTCTGCCAGTGGCGATGCCCTTCTCCAGCGCAGCCAGGGCCACCAATGGCTTCACAATTGAGCCTGGCATGTACTTTCCGGAGAATGCCCTGTTGAACATTGGCTTGCCCTCGTTGTCCCGCAGCAATCGGCGGAATTCGTCTCCACCCAATTTTGCCAGATTGTATGTGGGCGCGGAGGCTGCGGCGATGATTGCTCCGTCATCCACATTCAATGCCACCAGTGCGCCCGTGTGCCCTGCAAGCGCGGCGTCCGCTGCCTGCTGCGCCTTTGCATCCAAAGTCAAGACCAGGTCCATGCCGTCAACGGGCGCATTCCCTCCTGGCAACTGGTCTCTGACATAGCCCATGGAATCCATCAGCACGATTTTGAAGCCAGTGCTGCCAGCCAGCAAATTGTCATAATACTGCTCCAGGCCGGAGTTTCCCCTGAGTTCTCTGGAGTTGAAGGTGTTCTTGCGTCCATGTTCGGACGTGTAGTGCAAGCTTCTGTCATACCAGCCAGTATAACCCAGGATATGCGTTGCCACGCCTGGGAATGGGTATTCCCTTTCAATGCGCTGCGTCACTTCCAGAGCCTTGAGTTTGGGTGTGTACTCAATGCACCGGGCGATTTCCTCCTCCGTCAAATCACGGAATATGACCATCGGCTGCGCCATGTTCTTCTTGGCGCGGTCACGAAGTTTCTCAATGTCAAGTTCGTTGCTACGCTTCACAAGGTTGTCGCTGATAAAGCCAGTCACCTTGAGCATATAGGAGGTGGTGGTGACATATCCGCCGCGGGTGCGCATCTCGGAGGGGTTCAGCGTAAGGTCATAGTGGCTGACATTGCCCGCCAGCAGTTGCCCGTCGGAAAAATAGATCTGCCCGCGCACAGGCGGCGTTACAATGAAGCGGGTTGACTGCCGTTTCACATTGCCCAGGTATTCATTGCCGTGCACCACCTGGACCTGCCATAGCCTGCAAAGCAAGAGCAACAAAGGCAGCACGCACAGGAAGCCGCAAAGAATGACACGCCAGTGCGACCATTTTCCCTTGCCCTTTTTCTGCCTGTTATCCATCCTGCTCCCCCTCGTCAAGATTATATGCAAAGCGATATCTGCGGTAGTTCAGCCTATAGGCGAACACATCAAGAAACACACTGTAAACGGGAAACAGCAGGGCGCCTGACAGCATAAGCATCAACAATGGCGACAGGCTGAAGTTGAAGATGCACCCTGCCTGCATTAATGAAGCATACACAATGTAAAGCAAATTGGACAAGGCGGCCATTGCCCCCACGCAGAAACCTGGCACAATCTGCGCGTAAAATGACCTTAAGTTTCCGTATCGGCGCCAAATGGACGCGCTGCCCATCACCAGAAAACCGACAAAGAGCATAAATGGGAAATGCCTGCCCAGGGACAGTTCAAACAACACTGAATAAGCGCTGCTGTAGAGCACCGTGCGCCTCCAGCCATAAACCAAGGTGAAATAGAAAACGCACAGGAACGTAAAGGGCATGCATATCCCCAGTGAGGCAAGCCACAGCTCAAGCCCCATCGACAGGAACATTATGAATCCAACCCAAACGTGCATCGTTCTATATTACCAGTTAAATGTGGACAGTGGACTGTCCTGTGCGCGGGCATTTTTGCCCGCGATTAACGGGCACCTCCCTATCCGCAGCTTT
>JAFZZD010000313.1 GCA_017615955.1 Victivallales bacterium | reverse complement strand
GCAGTTTGTGTGCGTGGTACGGTACTCATGGCTTATCTTTTTTGGCAAAGATAAGCGGAATGTATAACAATTCCAAATTTTGTTATACAGGTCTTATAAAAGAAATAGGCAATGCCCAAGGCCAATAAGGATTGCCAGAAGGAATGTGGACATGACAAGCAGGGGCAGCATGGGATCCAGGGCTTTGCCGGTGCGTACCCAGACACCGCGAAGGTGAATGAAATATAGCGGAAGCGTAATCAGGTATAGCCAATGGCGCCAGTCCGGCCAGCACAGTAGCGTGAAGGCAATGAGGCAACACCAGCCCAAAACGATTAGCACGGTCTGGTAAATCTTGGCATTGTGCTCGCCAAGTTTGATGGCCACGGTGACTCTGTTAATGCGGTCCGTTTCCATGTCGCGTATGTTGTTGGTGTTGAGTACGCCAACGCTAAACAGGCCCATTCCAGCCGCCGGAAGCAACAGCTTCCAGGTGAGGCCCACGCCCTGGGTGCATACGAAATACGAACCCAGCACCGACACAAGGCCGAAAAACAGGAATACATAGATATCCCCTTTGGCCCTGTACCCATACGGATTCCGGCCAAGGGTGTACTTCATTGCCCCGGCAATTGCTGCCGCGCCAAGCATCAGAACCAGAATTGGAGTAAGGTCCCACAGCGTGCCAAAGGCGCGCCACGTCATAAGAGCCCCGAACAGCATGCAACGACCCACAAAGATACCAATCAGCACCTTCATCTGGTCCACGGCCATCTCTCCGCTGTTAAGACCATACTGGGGGCCCTGCCTGCTGGCAGTGTCCGTACCGCGGAGCACATCGCCCATCTCGTTTGACAGGTTGGAAAGAATCTGCAGGCAAACTGTTGTCAAAACAATAAGCACTGCTGTCCAGACATCCACTTTATAGTCCGAAACGGCCAGCAGTATTCCCAGCAGCACCCCAGCCATTGACAGCGGCAGAGTTCTAAGACGCATTGATTTTATTGCGGCTTTAAGCATGCCTAATCCAGTTTTAGAACTGCCATGAAGGCGCTTTGGGGGACTTGCACCGTGCCAATCTGGCGCATGCGCTTTTTGCCTTCCTTCTGCTTTTCCAGAAGCTTCCTCTTACGGGTTACGTCGCCGCCGTAGCACTTGGCGGTAACGTCCTTGCGCACCTGGCGAACGGTCTCGCGCGCAATGATTTTTGCGCCGATTGCCGCCTGTACGGCAATGTCGAACTGCTGCCTGGGAATGAGTTCCTTGAGCTTCAGGCAAATTTTCCGGCCAAAGTCGTAAGCGTGGTCCTCATGTATCAAAGTCGAAAGCGCATCGGCAGGATCACCGTTCAGAAGAATATCCAGTTTCACAAGCCTGGCGGGGCGGAAATCGGTGATATGATAGTCAAAGGAGGCATACCCCTTGGATATGGACTTGAGCTTATCGTAAAAGTCAAATACCACCTCAGACAAAGGTAGGTCGTAGTTCAACTCCACCCTGTCCGTAGTGATATAATGCTGCCCGATCAGCGTCCCCCTCTTGTCCATGCAGAGCTTCATGATGGGTCCGTAAAAATCGGACTTGGAGATTATCTGGGCACGG
>JAFZZD010000312.1 GCA_017615955.1 Victivallales bacterium | reverse complement strand
CGGCACGCCAGCTGTCATAGAAAACAAGGTCGGTAAGGGCAAGGTCATTACATTTGGATTCTGCCCATGCTCTGTTAAACTTGCAGGGGACAAGCAATGGAAGGATTTCTTCAAGGAATTCGCTACCTCCTGCGGTACAGTCACGGAGCAGCCGATTTGGCGTTTCCGCCTGCCTGAAAACATCATAAAGAAAATCCCCGAACCAAATGGAACATGCCTTACTGGCAATGCGGGATACTGGCGCAAATTCGTATTCCATGAACTGCCTGGTGGCAATGTGAATGGAAGCTATTCCTTGTCTCCAGCACCTAATTCGGGGGATGAAGGCGGTCTGATTCCATTTACGAAGGGGAGGCTGACTGACCGTCGCCGTGCTGTGAAAGGCGCAAGTGTCGCCCAGGAGAAAAGCAAATTGAGGGATTGGGCGGATACATGGACCAAGGTGAAACAGGTGGATATCACGGTCAAGTTCGACAAAGCGGAGCGCTTCGGCGTCATCAAGCTTTTCCTCCGTGGCAAATATGCAAGGGCGAAGATTCTTGTCGGAAAGCAGGAATACACTTTCCTGCAGCAGGATACTGCGGCGTTTACGGCGGAGGAAATTATGAAGTTGCCTGAAACAGTCACTGCAAGCGAATTTGTCATCAGGCTTGAGAACATAGAAGGAAGAATTGACATAGGTGAAATGGAGATTTGGGAGTAAAACAAAACACAACAAAGAAGAGGAAATGATTATGAAAAAGTCAGTTTCAAGAAATCACAGAAGACAGTTTTTCACGCTCATTGAATTGCTGGTCGTGATAGCGATCATTGCCATCTTGGCGGCTATGCTGCTGCCAGCCTTGAGCAAGGCGAGGGAAAAGGCACGCGCCATTTCCTGCACCAGCAATCTAAAACAGCAGGGTCTTGCTTTCAATATGTACAGCAATGACTATGCGGATTATTTCCCCGTGGCTTGCTATCCTAGCGGCAACGGCAATGTGGCCAGCAAATACTGGACAAATCTGCTGGGAAGCGGCGGTGATTCATACCTGGGAAGCAACAGCATGGCGTTTGTCTGCCCCTCCGGAAAGTTGAACCCGTCCTATACATGGTCCACCACTGGCCTCAATAATGGCTGGACATGGTGCTACCCCTCGTATGGGTACAATTACGTGTGGCCAGGCGGCGCTCGCCGTGGCGGCGATGTTTCCGATCCAGGCAAGAGCAAGCCCTACACACGCCAGGAAGTCACCCTGCCTACAGTGCTGATATTGACCGCAGATTGCGTCACTACCGATCTCAAGTATGGATTCTATGCTATGTATTGGCAGTCATCCACCACCACCCAGGGCCAGTTATGGCCTGTGCATTCCGCCAGCAGCAACTTCCTCTATTCTGATGGACATTGCGGCAATGTGAAGGGTGTCGGAATGGAGACCAGGGCCGCTGTTGATGCCATTTACGCAAAAGTCGCGGAGGGTAAGCCCTTTGATGTCAACAATGCGTGGCGTGGTGGTCTTGAAAACTGAATATCACCGTCCTGATTTGCTATACTGTATACTAGAAGTGATTTTCAATGAACATTACAATTGAGCAGAATGACTGGCGCCTCGTGCAGCAGGCGATTGACCAGGTGTCCGAGGCGGGCGGTGGTTGCGTGACCGTGGCGACACGGGTTTCAGAGGCCCATACCATCTTCATGAAGAGCAATGTGTGGCTCAATCTGGAGAATGGCTGCGGCATAACTGGCTCCAACGACTACCACGACTATGTGGATTTCAGACCAGACGAGCAGGGCGGCATTGCCCCAGAGAAGAGCAACTGCACGCTGGTGGCAGGCGTCAATGCACACAACATCGCAATCACTGGCGCGGGCACACTGGAATGCCCTGGCGTAAAATTCTACGATGAAAACAACATGGGCTATGGTGGCAGGTTCTTTGCAAAGCCGCCCACGCCCAGGCCGCGCCTCCTTCATCTGGTGAACTGCAATGACGTGTTGCTGGCCGACACGCTTTACCTAAATTCCCCATGCTGGACAATCTGGCTAAGCGGATGCCAGCGTGTAAGTATGCGTGGCATACGCATCGAAGGTGATCAGCGCATGATTAACAACGACGGCATCGACATTGATTCATGCCGCGATGTCACCGTGACGGACTGCCACATACGCACTGCCGACGACTGCCTGGTGCTGCGGGCAATGCCGCGCAATGGCCAGCCAACCAGCGTATGCGAGAATGTCACCATATCGAACTGCGTGCTGGACAGCGCCTGCCAGGGCATGCGCATCGGCTGCCCCAGCGACGGCGTCATACGCAACTGCCGCATCACTGGCCTGGTGCTGAACTGCCCTGGCAACGGCATCGTCGCCAACAATCCCAAACACTACCTGCGGGAGGGCTGCAATGGCGCGATGGACCTGAGCAACATCACTGTGT
>JAFZZD010000311.1 GCA_017615955.1 Victivallales bacterium | reverse complement strand
TTGCCACCAGAATAAGGCACATTCCCGCCAGTGATGACAACGTCAGCGTCTCGCCAAATATGATTATGCCCACCAAGGTGCCGACGACTGGCTCTATGGTGGCGGCAATTGCGGCGGTGGAGGGTTGCAGTCGCTTCAGGCCTGCCGGGTAGGCAAAATACGGCAATATGGTGGAAATCGCAGCCAGCCCCGCCAAGCAAAGCAAAAGACCTGGGCTTTGCACCACCTTTGGCGCAACACTCCAGTCAAGCAAAAAAGGCGATGTCAAACTTGCGAAAATGAATGACCAAAGCGTGATTGCGTTGCTGCCATATCCGCGCTGCTGCGCAAAGCGACCGAATATGCTAAACAACGCGTAGCAGAAGCCAGAGCCGATGCCCATAAACAGAACCGCCAATGGCAGATTTGCGTTACCCTCCTTCATCACGCCTGACACAAGAAAACATCCCACTGTTACTAGCAATAAAGCAAACAATTTTGAAATCTTGAACTTTTCCTTAAAGAAAAGACATGACATCATTGTAACAAAAATAGGCGAGGTGTAAAGCAGCACCACCGCAATGCCCACGCTGGTGCGCTGCATTGTATTGAAATACAGCGCATTGAAGAGCGTGATGCTTGCAATGCCAGTGCCTGCAAAGCACCAGGCATCCCGCAGCCGTATTTTGAGTGCGCCTGGCGAGACAAAGGGCATAATCACCAGCATCAAAAGCGCAGCCATAAAAGAGCGCAGCGCGGCTATGCTTTTTGCGTCAATTCCCGCAGCACCCAGATGGCGCACAAACAGGCTTATGACACCCCAGCTGGCACCTGCCAGCAACACCAGCAGAATGCCCTTTGTGCGCTCTCCTGTATTCAACTTGAACATCTATTTTGTAATTGTGTATGACAGTTTGATTGTGTCGCCTGCCTTGAAGCTGTTGCCCAAATGCAGCCTGAACGGCTGTATCTTCTGGTTGAAATTGGTGGTGGCGGGGGCCAGCGACACGGTCAATGCCCTGTCCAGCGATATGACTACCGCCTGATTGAGGCGTATCTTGCTTGTCTTGCCAGGCTTGTCCTGCCACTTGCCATTGACCATGTACTCCAGTTTCAGGCCATTGTAGTCCAGCAAAGGCAATTGCTCGTACAGGTCCTTGATGTTGTTTTCCTTGGAGATGCTGATTTCCAGTTCCTGGCGTATGCCGTCCTCCAGGAAGGAGATGCTTCTCTTGTATGCCACGCAGTCCTGGTTGAAGAGCTTCTGCTCCAACGAGATCGCCTTACCGTCAAAGGCCTCCTTTGTGGACCAGTAGTCGGGATAGGCGCATTCCCCATTGTTTAGGTCGGCCCGCAGGAAGCATCCCGTATTGCCATTCCAGTTCATTGCGGTCAGCACCGAGCCGTAGTCCTGGAACCACAGCAGCCCCAGTCCCTGGGTGCAGGCCCACTTGCCGCTGTCGCTCTTGTTTTCCGCCTTCTTAGGCCTGGATTGTCCAAGCCATGCAGGAGCCGTGTGCCCGATGTACGTGAATGTGTAGTATTTCGGTCTGCGCACCGCAATGAACTCATTGTTGAAGTTCTTGGTGAAATCATTGCTTGCCTCAACAGGGAACTTTGCGCCTGGAAACGGCTCGTTGGGAAAAAGGAATTCCGTGTAAAACGGGCTGATCACCGCTGTGGCATACTTTGCTCCATTCCCAGGATTGCACTTAATTTCCCTGAATTCGGCAATTGCCTTGTCAATGTTGGCTGGGGTGTAATTTCTAAACCAAACCGTCGCCTCTGGGACTTCATGCTTAAGGAAATTCAGCCCGCCGCCGTATTGGCGGTAAACCCAGGAGCCCGCCGTGCGATGCCCGTAGTTGCTGCATCCGAAAACCTTGCCATCTGGCTGAGGCGCCAAGCTGTGATTGTAAAAGTCATAGATTATGCGCAGGGTATTCTTTGCGACTGGATTCCCTGTCATCCTGTAGTAAACAGCCTGGTAGCAGGTGCCCAGACCCTGGTATGTGCCATCGGGACCGAATGCCTCCTGCTGATAGCCCGTCTTCATGTGGCGGTCCCCGCCTTCCCGGCTCATGCCCCAGATATAGTCCTTCGCCATCTCAGAGTATTTTTCCTCACCAAGCCTCTCATACAGGCACTGGTAGATGTATGGCCAGTGGGATGACTGATTGTCGCATGAAACACGGAACATGGAGAACCGGTCCGCCTCGCGGCGTATGGCCTCGCTCCACAGCGCACGGCATTCCTCGTCTGTAACGCCTGTTATGCCATGGTAGAAGGCTTTCAGCTTATGCACAAATCCCAGCGCATCGCCGCCGCAATACTGGTCAGGGGATTCCTCCCAGGTATCATTTTCCTTCATCTTCATCAAATCCTCGAAGATGCCTATCATCACCCGCTTCTCAAGCACGGGATGCCTGAAGAATGGGTTGTATTCCCTGTCCAGCCCCAGTGCCGCAGCCATTGATTCCAGATAGGGGGATGCGCCAAAGTCAGGGCTGTCCTTGTCCATTTTCTGCTGTTCAATCATGCTGTTGATGTGATTGAACAGCCCCCAAGGCCCCAAAAGCCCCACGGAATTGGGTTCCTTCTTCATCAATGGCAGTTTGGACTTGATGTCAATGTGCGGCATTGACAGGTCGTCATCCTTGTGCGCCTGGATCCAATCATGCATTTTCACCTGGAATTTATGGGGATAGAATGTGCCGTCCTGAGCCTTCTCCACAGAGCCGCGTATTGCCAATGCGGTCTCCTTGTCGGGGCAAAGTATCAATGGCGCCCCCTTTGAGCCGAAATAATTGTAATCAGTGACTGGCAGCTTCCCGTTGAGCTTCCAGACCTGGCCCTGCTTGCCTTCTATGTCCAAAGGAGTATTGCCAGCCTTGAGTTCGTATGTCTTGCCAGCCTCGTCGGTAATAGTCAGTTTGCAGGCATAGAGATACAAACCCATCTTTTCAGCGTTCTCTGGTATGTAGAAATACGTGTTGTCGAACTGCTCCTTGCAGCCATATTTCAGGCAGCATCGCATGGGCATCACGCCGAAGCTGGCCTCAGGTTCCGCGGCAACCCAGGCCTTCACATTATGGCCGCTGTAGCGTATCTGGTAGATGCCCGCTGGCGCATCGCCGAAGTCGTGTGACAAGACTTTCTCGCCTCCATGCTTCACGCGGAAATAGTCCCACTCCACCAGGTGTTCTTCCGCATCAAAAATGCGCCCCAATACAAGCGCATCCTTGCCCACGTAAGGAGGCACGCCATTGGTCAAGCCGTATGATTCGCAACGCAGGCTCAACTTCAATGGACCGCCCTTGTGCACAAAGAAAAACGCCAAGCTGGTTCCCCTGAATGGGCCATTGATCACTGCCGCCTCGCAACAAAATGCAAACATCACCAGCAAATACGAGAAAATGCCTTTTTTGACCATAGTTTCTCCTTGTTTCAGTACAGTATTTTTTTTGTAATGCTCTGTTCTCCAAGAGGGTTGGTACTGTACGCCCGGAGGGCGCAACCATGCGTAACCCCAGGCAAGCGCCCGC
>JAFZZD010000310.1 GCA_017615955.1 Victivallales bacterium | reverse complement strand
GCTTGATATTGTTTTTCCGCAGCAAATCTTCTGCTTCTTGCATGTTTTTTGTGTCAGGATAGTCATTGGCGTTGTATGAAATCAACTCGCCCATCGGCTGTCCTTACGAATACGAAGTCAGGCTGATGCCAGGTTACAGGCAGGAATTCGCATGGTCCCTCTGGCGAATAGACCTCGTCGTTTCGTTCTGCGAAGACATGTTCGTTCATGTTGTAGAAAGTGATTTTCTTCATTGCCATCATGACATTGCCCACCAGATGGTAGTTGCAGCAGTTGAGGAAGCCCATTTTCAGGGTGGTGGAGCTGAAGAAGCGATTGTTTCTTAAGGTGCAATCCACGGACTTGTGTGCGTGGAAGGGGGAGACGCACTCCAGCGCAATGTTGTTTTCCAGCAGGCAGTCACAGCTTAATTCATCCAGATAATATGCATGGCATGTGCTGTCTTCCAGGCTGCCTATTTTATATGCCTTGTTTTCCCGCAGCACGGTCATATATCCGCGGGAGACATAAATTGCGCCGCCATCGTGGAGTTTAAGCATGACATTGGAAACAGAGTTGCCTTCTATGCAGTGTGGACCGCCGCAGCAGCAGATGCCGCAATATGGCGCATCCTCTATGATGTTGTTTTTTACGAGGCATGAGCCTTCTTCTGGCACGGAGCCGTCCTGGACGTAAACCAGCAATGATTTTCCTCCGGCGGTAATGGCTGGCGCGGAGTAGTTGAGCCTTCCTATGCGGAGAATTGTATTGTCCTCTATGGTGGCAGGCATGGATTCCATGCACAAGATGCCGCCTGCGCCGCAGTCGGATATCGTGCAGTTGGAGATATGCAGCCCCTTGCATTGCAGCGTCTTGATTGCCTGGCCTGCGCACTGGAGAAGCTTTATGTTCGACAAGGTCAGATTTTGGGATGTTTCCGCGTAAATCGCGCCTGGAGGATTTATTGCCCTGAGGCCAGGCGTCATTGTATTGCTGTTTGCGCCACGTATGGTCAGGTTGTCCAGGGTGATGCTGGTTGTGCCAGAAATGCGGATGGCGTTTTCCAGTACAGGAATGCGATAGTCCTGGGGACCAGTGGCCTCTTCGCCTGGCAATGGATGATATATGATTTTGCTGGCAGTGCGGTCGAACATCCAGCATCCTGGCTTTTCCATGCCAGCCATTGTGTTGCGTATCACATATCCATGGCGGTCAAAGGCGCCTGCTGGGTGTTCTGCGGGCGAGGCAAATTGAATTATGCCATCTTGTGGATCGTAGCTCTTGACCAGCGTGGTTGATTCATCCCAGACGTGGAACTGGGTGATCTCCGCATTTTCCACGAAAAATGCGGGCGGCAATTCTTCTGCCCGCACTGTCATCCTGCTTCTTTCTTCAATGGATGGCTTTCTGTTCCAGCCGCCGAATTGTGAACTCATCCACTGGACGTCGGTCTTGTCAAGGTTGGTCAATGTGCCATTGCTGGGATAGCAGGAGCGTTCCCTGATTTCAAGTTTACCGTCAATGATTTTTGCCAGCATCCTTGGCTCTATGCCTCTTTGTATCTCGCATTCCCAAAGAAGGTCAGGACGTTTTGTCCATCCGGTGACTTCAGTGCCGCAGTCCAGGTAGCTTTCCTGCCTGCCGGAGCCACGCAATGTCAAGCCAGCATCGCGTTCATCCAGTTCAATTGGCGCGGATAGATGGCATACACCTGGACGGATGCGAATCTCCTTTGGAAGTGCATTGCCATTTTCGCGGCTTTGCTCAATGGCACTGCGTAATGCCGCCTCTGTCGCGTCTATTTCGCAATAAAAACCTTGCTTGCCCATGATGATTGCCCTGCGCATTTGCGTTTTTTCACGAAAAAAGTCTTGCCTTGCAAATCAATGCAATTCTAATAGCATTATTAGCAAGATAATGCAAGATTGTGTCAGTTTTGTGTCAGTCAAACATACTAATAAAGCCCGTCGGCAATGCCAGCGGGCTTTGATTTAAGTAGGAAAACGGTGGCGGAGAGAGTGGGATTCGAACCCACGGTACATTGCTGTACGGCGGTTTTCAAAACCGCTGCCATAGACCACTCAGCCATCTCTCCGTGTGATTTATTGAGGCGTAATATGCCATTTTTGTTGAAAAAAACAAGTTGGCAATGCGTATTTTATTGCAGGGCGGTTATATTGCCGCGTAAGTATTTTGAGGAACGAGTTTAACTTGACAGGAGCAATTATGCTGGACAGAGAGAAGGTGCATTCTTTGGTTATAGAGCCGTCCATTATGAGGATGCTGTCCCGCTTCAAGGCGGACTATGGCTTTATCAACACAAAGTTCAATATCGCCACGGAGGAGGATTTCTTCGAGGAGGAGAGTTTCCGCGGCAAGAGCCATGTCTATAACTGGATACAGGGCAGGGGACAGGAGGCCATTGCCAAGCATATACTGTATTTCCGCTCAATTGGCAAGAAGGATACCGCAGAGAAGCTCTTTGCAATGCTGTCGCGTGTGGTGGAGAAAACCGAGGCGGCACGTGGTAGCAATGGTGGCAGACTGCCCTTTGTGATGTCGCCCGATGGCAAGGCAATGTCGGAAATATATCCCGAGGCCAATTTCACCGACCTGTTCTATGGCAAGGGCTTGTTTGCGGCTGCAAATGTGCTGGAGAATAAGGCACTTGCCAGTGAGGCTGCAAAACTTTATGCCTTGGCTGTGCGTAAGATTGGTTTTCAGTTGTTCCGCACGGACCAGAAGAGCTTCGATCCCAAGAACCCCGTGGAATACGTGCCTGGAAAGTTCCCTCAGGGACCACGCATGATTTCGCTCTCTGGTCTGGCGGACTTGGCACTGGCTGGCAATGACCAGGCACCCTGGCTTGACATCGCCGCCACTTTCATTGAATTTGTATTCCAGTTCCATGTGAACCAGGGGCAGCTGGGAGACAAGTTGCAGAAATTTGACTTTGTGGAGACAATTGACGCGGCATCCAAGCCACGCATGGATGGTGATAAGCTCTTGTGCGATCCAGGCCACGCGCTGGAGTTCGTGGGACTTGCTGGAAAGTGCCTTCTGGCAATGCGCAAACTGGGCGTCCATGCCGAATTGCTGGAGAAGAGCCGCAGCATACTTCCAGAATTGTTCCGCCATACGTTCGATTTTGGCTTCCAGAAGGGGTCTGGCGGCATTGTGAAGGCATACGACTTGCTTTCCAGAAAGCCCTCCAATTCAGACATGCCATGGTGGAGCCTGCCAGAAACCATACGCGCTGGCATTGAATTGCAGGAGCTGTTCCCCAGTGAGGCGCAGGGCGTGGAGGAGCGCATTCAGCTGGCATGGAATGCATTTTCAGGAAAGTTCCTTCAGAAGAATGGCTTTGCCTGCCAGACCCGGGACGAAAACGGCAATATCGTCAATGTGATTCCCGCCCTGCCAGACGCCGACCCAGGCT
>JAFZZD010000309.1 GCA_017615955.1 Victivallales bacterium | reverse complement strand
GGGCGCCGCCTCGGCGCCCACATATTTAGTATGCCCTTTCGTTGATGTGTTTTGCGTAGTTCAGCAGTGCCTGGTTGACCACGCGGTTGCCGCCTGGCGTGGGGTAGTTGCCTGTGAAATACCAGTCGCCTGTGTGATTTGGTATGCAGCGGCGCAAGTCGGCGCAGGTGGGGAATACCACCTTCAGCTCTGCGTTGAGCGTTTCAGGCAGCAGCCTGCGGCAGATGGCCTCCGTCAGCTCATCCTCCGTGAACAGTGCGTACAGTTGCGCCGCCACGTTCACCATGTCCTTGTCCGCCTTGGCGAGTTCCTTTTCCGCCTGGACGACTGCCTCGTCGAAGCGGGATTGCATGTCGCGTTCCTGAAGCAGATCCATGCATGCCTGGAACGCCACCAGCTCGCCGAAGGAGGCCATGTCAATGCCATAGCAGTCTGGATAGCGTATCTGCGGCGCGGAGGACACGATGACAATGCGCTTTGGCTCCAGTCGGTCCAGTATGGGCAGGATGGCGCGGCGCATTGTATTGCCTCGCACGATGGAATCGTCTATCACCACCAGATTGTCCTCGCCTGGATTTACCAGGCCGTAGGTCACGTCATATACGTGTGGAAACAGCTCCTCCCTGTGGTTGGCGTCGCTGATGAAGGTGCGGAATTTCGCGTCCTTCACCGCCACCATTCCAAAGCGGAGCCTGTGCCCGTCCCTGCATTCGTCCAGTGCATCCAGCATGCCGTGGAAACTGATCTGGGCAGTATTGGGTATGTATGAGAATACGGTGTGGTCGTAGTCGTGGTCGATGGCCTCCAGCACCTGTGGCACCACTGCGCGTCCCAGCGCGCGTCGTTCCTGTTGTATCTCCGCATCATTGCCGCGTGAGAAATAGATGCGCTCGAACACGCAGTGGCGGATCGGCGCCTCTGGCAGACAGCGATGCAGCGAGACCTCGCCTTGCACTGGAATGCTTAGCAGATGGCCTGCAGGCAATTCATTCACATCTTGGCTGCGCAGATTGAAGGCGGTCTGTATTGCAACACGCTCCGAGGCCACAACCACCACTTCATCGTCCACATAGTAGTATGCGGGGCGTATGCCTGCTGCGTCGCGGAATACGAAGGCATTGCCGTCTCCCACAATGCCGCCGATGACGAAGCCGCCGTCCCAGCTGGAGGCGGTTTCCTTCACGGCCTGCAGCAGGTTTCCATTGCATGCCTCCAAGTAGTGCGCTAGCAGGTCAAGCAGTATTTCGCAGTCCTGGTGCCCCCGTGGATGGTAGCCCAGTTCCACCAGGTGCTGGAACACGCTGGCCGTATTGGTGAGATTGAAGTTGCCTGCCGCCAGGATTGTGCGGTTTCGACGTGGACTTTCGCACACCATCGGGTGGCAGGCCTCCATTGTGCGCTTGCCGTAGGTGCCGTAGCGCAGATGGCCAAGATAGACTTCGCCGCAGAAAGCCTGCCTCTGCTCTGCATCGCCCATTTTCGCTGAAACTTTCTCCAGCAAGTCAGCCAGGGGCATGGATGCGCAGCTTTTCTCCAGGTGGTAGAATGGCCTGCCTGGCTGCACATCCAGTTCAACGCAGGCAATGCCCGCGCCGTCCTGCCCGCGGTTGTGCTGCTTTTCCATCAGCAGCGACAATTTGGAGAAGCCATACGCTGATGTGCCGTACTTCTTCGCATAGAAGTCCAGCGGCTGTCTCAGGCGCAGCAGCGCTATTCCGCATTCGTGCTTTAGGTCATCTGACATGGCTTAGTAGATGAAGAGCATTTCCCTGTACTTTGGCAGTGGCCAGATGCTGTCGTCAATCAGCTGTTCCAGAGCATCCACATTCTTGCGCAGGAATTCTATTGCGTGGCGAATGCCCTCGCCGCTGGCGAGCGCATCCTCCAGTGTTGAGATGTATGCGTTCATGGCTTCCATTTGCTTCTCCATTTCCAGACGCACGGTCTCGATTGCCTGACTGCTCTTTCCACCGTTGCTTATGGCAAGGTATTCCTTGAATACAACAGGGCGGATTATGCTCTTGGCAATCTCAAGCGCCACGCGCCCCTCGATTTCCAGGCGGCGCTCGTAGTCTTCCTTGAAGACATGGTATCTAGAAACCAGTTCAGCTTTGTTGAGCACGCCGTATTTCTCGAACAGCTTCTGGTTGCCCTCGTTCAGAAGCGGCATAATCGCCTCTGGCGTGGTGGCCAGGTTTGGCAGGCCGCGTTTCGTGGTGGCCTCTTTGATCCATGCCTCTGTATAGCCATCACCATTGAATATGACGCGCTGGTGCGCCGAAATCTCGCTCTTCAGCAGAGCCTGCAACTCGGCATTGAAGGTCTTCTTCTTGAATTTTTCCAGTTTATCGCTCAGTCCATCCAATGCTTCTGCCACAATTGTGTTGATTATGGTGTTGGCTTCCGCGCAGGATTGGGATGAGCCAGGCGCACGGAATTCGAACTTGTTGCCGGTGAAGGCGAATGGAGAGGTCCTGTTGCGGTCGGTGGCGTCTCTGTTCAGCGGCGGCAAAGCGTCAATGCCGATGCGCAGGGACGAGGCCTTGCTCTTGCTGGCGGAGGCACCTTTGACCAGCTGGTCGATGACGTCTTCCAACTGTTCGCCTACGAACATGGATATGATTGCTGGCGGCGCCTCGTTGGCGCCCAGGCGATGGTCGTTTCCGATGCCTGAAGTCGCCGTGCGCAGCAGGTCGCTATGCTTGTCCAGTGCGTGTATCACTGCGGTCAGCACGGTGAGGAACACTGCGTTTTCAGCGGGGTTGCTGCCAGGGTCAAGCAGATTGCGCTTGCCGTAGGCGATGCCCCAGTTGTTGTGCTTGCCAGAGCCGTTTACGCCCGCGAATGGCTTTTCGTGCAGGAGACAGACCAGGCCATGGCGGTCCGCTGTCTGACGCAGCACTTCCATGACCAGCATATTGTGGTCCACCGCCAGGTTCAGCTCCTCGAATATGGGCGCCAGCTCGAACTGGGCAGGCGCCACCTCGTTATGGCGTGTCTTAGCTGGGATGCCCAGTCTCCACAGCTCCTTCTCCACGTCTGTCATGAATGCCAGAATGCGGGGCGGTATGCTGCCGAAATAGTGGTCCTCCAGCTGCTGGTGCTTCGCCGGCGGCGCACCATAGACGGTGCGCCCCGTCTGCAGCAGGTCAGGCCTCTGCAAGTAGAATTTCTTGTCGATGAGGAAATACTCCTGCTCCACGCCCAATGTCACCTTGACTGGCTCCTCCTTGTAGCCGAAGCACTTCATCAGCCGCACCACCGCCTTCTTCAGCACCTGTGTGGAGCGAAGCAGCGGTGTCTTCTTGTCCAGCACTTCACCTGTATATGAGCAGAATATAGTAGGTATGCAAAGTGTGCCGCCGTTTTCATGCCTCTTGATGAAGGCGGGGCTGGTGGGGTCCCAGGCAGTGTAGCCGCGGGCCTCGAATGTGCTGCGCAAGCCGCCAGACGGGAAGCTGGATGCATCTGGCTCGCCGACGGTCAGCGTCTTGCCTGAAAACTCAAATATGGCCTTGCCATTGGCGAATTCCAGGAATGCGTCATGCTTTTCCGCCGTGCCGCCTGTCAATGGCTGGAACCAGTGGGTATAGTGGGTGGCGCCGCGGGACACGGCCCATTCCTTCATGGCAGTCGCCACATCATCCGCAATGGACGGATCCAGCGGGCGCATGCCATTTATGGTCTCCATCAATTTCTTGTAAACCGACTTCGGCAGATGCTCCGCCATCTTGCCAATGTCAAACACATCCTCCGCAAAGTAGTCCAGCACCTTCGCGCCCTGTGGCTCGTCCAGCGCAGTTTTCCTGTCCGATATGCGGCATACGGCATCAAATCTTTTTTGCATTTCCTCGCTCTCCGTGAGAATTGGTTGTTATTGTTATGGGCACAATGCGCATAACGGAGTTATTATAGCAATTGGTATGCCAAATACAAGGTGGGGCGCGCTTTGTTGTTACAGATTGCGGAATTATTGGATTTTATATGACAGAGAATGTAATTATAACTTTGCTATGTTACAGTTTTTGTAAAATTTAGGAGTGGGGCTGAATGGGACTAATGGGACTAATGGGACAAATGGGACTAATGGGACTTATGGGACTAATACTCTTCATTTAGCGAAAGCCGCGTAGCGGCGATGGGAATTTAGCCGT
>JAFZZD010000308.1 GCA_017615955.1 Victivallales bacterium | reverse complement strand
TGCCATTGGCACGCAGCTGATACCAGTTGATGCGCAGAAGAATTACGTGTTTACGGGGGCGTTCCGTGCCGCTGGAGAGGCGTGTGTGTCCATTGGTTTTCAGTGCTATGACAAGAACGGGGCGTTGATTCCCTGCCATAGCGTGAAGAATGTCCCTGGCACGTTTTCCTCCGTTGTGGCAGAGGCACAAAAGGGGGCTACGACCTTGCTTGTGGCGGATGCGGTGAAATGGAACCTCCAGGCAGGGCGTATCGTCGCGTTTGACGCAAAGGAGGATTTCTCCGATTTGCCAAACAGAAGATACCACTACACAGTAAACAGCGTGACGCAGGAGAGCGAGGCCTGGAAGGTCGAGTTCAACAAGCCGCTGCCTTGGAATGTCGCTGCGGGAACCAAGGTGCGTCTGCATTGCGACGGCACATATATGCTCCCAATCGGCTATCGAATGATATCCTCTGAATGGCGGAAGTGGTATGTTAGAATCACGGGACAGAACCATGAAGACAGCTCCCATAATCAGTTCTGGCCTGGCACGGCGTTTGTTAAGTTGTTCTTCTATTTGCACCAGGGCAGCCTTCCCGTCTATTTCGACGAGATATCCCTGGCACCCATCGAAGCGGAGCTGGGCTTCACGCCAAAGGAGTTCTATGGGAATGAGCTGCTTTCACAGTGGGAGTTCAGGGGAGGCAATGCGATACGAAACGAGCAGGGCATTACGGGGTATCTTAATCACCGCAGTGGCTATGTTTTCAGGTGCCCCGAATGGAACGCCAGTGATGTAAAGCAGATTGAGGTTGATTTGGCCTCCTTCGGTCCGCCTGGAAACCTGACGCTGACCTTTACCGTCAGCGCAGACGGCAAGGATTTCACGGGGAGCATGACGCGCAATCTGCATCCTGATGGAAAAGTGCATACAACCATCTTCCCCGTTGGCGAAAACCCCGATTGGAGGGGGACCGTCAAGGAGCTGTTTCTGCGTTCCGCTGGTTGGGACAGCCCCAGATGCACGTTGCAGGAAGTCCGTGTCATGGATCATGCAAACAAGATTCCCAAAGCCGCGGCGCTTCGCTCCAACGAGGCAGTCTATATACGGGACATCATGCCCAGGGCGGAGTATCGTCTGGTTTGGAAGGGGGCGAAAAGGCCCGACGCAAGGCTGGAGCTTCTGGACAGGAACCTGAATGTGGTTTCATTGGTGCCGCTGGGTGAGGACGGCAGTCCGTTTGTCGCGGGGAAGAAGGTGGTCCTTGCGCGCTACGTGCAGAATGGTGTTGGGGATGGCTTCCCCATTTTGGAGAAGACTGGTTGGAAGCGAAACCACTATGAGGACGAATACTGGACGGCCAGCTGGATCTGGTGCCAGCGGGAGAATGGGCCTGAGTATGCAAACGTCTGGTTTGAGAAGAGCTTTGAGCTGGATGAAGAGCCTGATGCAGCCGTGCTTGCCACGGCGGTTGACGATGTCTCCACGCTGTATGTCAACGGGAAGTGTCTGGGGAAAAGCTGGCCATATTATGTGGGCTTTCGGTATGATATTGCGAATGTGCTGAAAAAGGGGCGCAATGTCATACGCATCCACGCCTATAATTGGACTAGCATGGGGGGCGTCCTATGCGAGGGGTACATACGTCTGCAAAACGGCAAGGAGATGCAGCTGAAGAGCGACACCTCCTGGACGATGGTGGTCGCCGGCGAGGAGATGCCTGAAAAGATAGAGACGCCCGTTGTGGTGCTTGGGGATGCCAGAACTGCTGAGCCATGGCACGGACGCGCGGGCTACCGCTACACGGGGCCTCGGGGGAAGGCGACTGTTTTGAAGGCCACGGCAGATGGCTTTGATGTGCGTTTGGACGTTCCTTTGCCAAAGGCGGTGGAGCGTCTTCGGTTTGTCGCGCGCTCTGCTTCTGGGCGCGAATATCCGATTAAGCTGGAGCTCACACCCTCGCAGAACCAATGGAAGGTGGGGGAGACAACCCACGTTCGCTGGAAGAACAGGCTGGCGCAGCTTGCAGAGGAGTACACTTTGTATTTGGATGATGATTATCTGGCCTGCAACAAGGAGCCAGTTGCGTTTGTGGAGAGGTTCAAGGGAACGCCGCCAGCCTTGTCCAAGGTCGAGGTCATTGACGCGCAGACACGCCCAAAACTGCGCATAAACGGCAAGGTCGAGAATCCATTCTTCTGGTCTCCTGGAAGCCATTTTGCCGCAATGCCCGACAAGGCGTTTTTTGAGCCTGGGCAGGCCATGGCGGCCAATGCCCGCATGATGAGCCTTCTGGTTCGCGCCTATGACTGCTGGAAGGGACCTGATGAGTTCGATTTCACGGACCTGGAGAAGCAGGTCTTCGTGCTCCTGACGGAAAACCCAGATGCGTACATCTTCCTGAATGGCTATCTCTATCTGCCGAAATGGTGGCTGAATCAGCATCCTGACAGCATCGGACGCCGCTACGATGGCAGCCCCATGCCCCCTACGTATGATTCCGCATTGTCCAGCGAGGAATGGCTGGAAGGGGCCTGCTTCTTCATTGCAAAGCTGGTGGACTACGTGAAAAGCCAGCCATGGGCTGACAAAGTGGTCGGCTTCTGCTCCAGCGAGTCCCAGAATTCGGAATGGTTCTGGGAGACGAATTGCGAGCAAAAGCCAAATGGACGCAGCAAGGCGGACTACAAGGCATTCAGGGCTTTCCTCCGCGAAAAATACGGAACCGATGCCGCGCTGCGGAATGCCTGGCGTGTCATGGATGTCTCATTGGACAATGCGCCCATGCCGAGCTACGAGGAGATGCAAACCTCGAAATACGGTGCTCTGATGGACCCTGCTACGCAGCAGAAGATCATCGACTGGTTTGAGTATCGTGGCAAGGCTCTTGCAAAGGCCATCATCACCTTTTCGAAGGCAGTCAAGGAACAGACCAACGGCGGCTGGATGACGCAGGCATATTATGGCTACTATGTGATGTTTGCCACGCAGAATGCACGTCCGCCCCAGTTTGCGGGGCACAATGGCTTCCTGGAGGTGGCGCGCTCGCCATACGTGGATGCCGTGAGGGCACCCTCCCAATACGCTCGTCGCAAACTGGGTGATGCGGATGGCATCATGCAGGCTCAGGACTCCTTCCTGCTGCGCAACAAGCTGGTTTACGTGGAAGAGGACAACAGAACCTATTTGACCCCTGATGAAAGGGAGTACCAATACGGCAGGTATGACAAGCCATTCGAATCCCTGGCGGACAATGTGCGCTGCTTTGGCATGACGCTTGCGTCTGGCGTCTCACGCTACATTCTGGAGTTCAACGACTGGTATTGCGACCACGCCTTGCTGGAAGGTCTGGCGGCGCAGCAGAAGGTATTGATGTCACTGCCTCCTGTCAAGGGCACGACGCCGAAGGAAATGGCCATTGTCGGCAGCAGGGAGAGCATCCATTATACGCGCCCCAATGGGCAGGACACCATCGTGAACGGCGCTACTCTTTATCTGAACAGAAACATAAACAAGCTTGCAGTGCCATATAGGCAGCTTGTGGTGGAAGACTTGCTGGAGGAAGGGCTTGTTCCACCTCATAAGTTCTACATCATGACAGCCCCTGTGGTTCTTTCCAAAGAGGAGCGTGCAAAGCTCAAGGCGCGTTTCAGCAGGGAGAGGGCCACTGTTCTGTGGT
>JAFZZD010000307.1 GCA_017615955.1 Victivallales bacterium | reverse complement strand
TGTCCGCCGCCTTGTTTTCGCTTATGATCTGGCGCAGCAGCAAAAGCGTTGCCGAGGCGCAGATGCGGGAATGCGCCTCTATGCGCTTGGTTGGAATGTCTGCATAGCTCATATTTTGCTGTGGGCAAAGTTGGCTGCTGCCTGCACTGTGTTGAACAGCAGCATTGTGATGGTCATGGGGCCAACGCCGCCAGGTACTGGTGTGAGCAGGGACGCCTTTTCCTTGACGCCGTCAAAGTCCACGTCCCCCACCAGCTTGTATCCCTTTGGCGTGTCCGCCTCCACGCGGTTAACGCCCACGTCGATGACAACTGCGCCTTCGCGTATCATGTCAGCGGTGATGGTGTTTGGGCGGCCAGCGGCGGCGATGACAATGTCCGCCTGGCGAGTGAAGTGCGCAAGGTCCCTGGTGTGGGTATGGCACAGTGTGACAGTGGCATTGCCAGTCGCAGCCTTCTGGATGAGAAGGTTGGCAAGCGGCTTGCCAACGATGTTGCTGCGCCCGACCACGACCACGTTGGCCCCGTCCAGCTTCACTCCATTGCGCAGAAGCATCTGCACCACGCCGTGGGGGGTGCATGGCAGGAAGGCCTCCTGACCGATTACCATCTTGCCCACGTTTACGGGGTGGAATCCATCCACGTCCTTTTCTGGTCTGATTGCCATTATGACCTTGTCCTCGTCAATGTGTTTTGGCAATGGCAATTGCACCAGAATGCCATGAATCT
The DNA here is from genome assembly GCA_017615955.1 of Victivallales bacterium. The sequence goes on along the minus strand of JAFZZD010000307.1, from coordinate 3,110 downwards.
TGTCATCGTTGTTCAGTCGTTCAATGAGTGCCAGCAGTTCATCCTGTGTGGTGTTTTCAGGCAGCCTGTTGTCACTGGAATAGATGCCTATTTCTGCGCAGGCCTTTTCCTTTGCTGTCACGTATGAGCGTGAAGCGGGATTGTCCCCCACCAGGATTACCGCCAGGCCAGGCACGGTGCCTTCCGCCGTGAGTTTTGCGACTTTTTCCTTGAGTTCCGCCCTGAACTGTGCGGCCAGTTTCTTTCCGTCAATTATTTCCGCTGACATTGCCTTACAATACCTTGATAAGTTCCACTGTGAAAATGAGAGTCGCCTCTGGCGGGATGACCGAGCCGGCACCAGTCTTGCCGTATGCCAGTTCAGGTGGAATGACCAGCTCCAGCTTGCCGCCTTCCTTTGCCAGCTGCAAGCCTTCTGTCCAGCCAGGTATGACGCCATTTAAGGGGAATTCAGTTGGTTCATTGCGCTGGTAGGATGAATCGAAGACCTTGCCGCTTATGAGCTTGCCCTCGTAGTGGACCCTGACTGTATCGCTTGCCTTTGGCGCCTTGCCAGTGCCTTCCACCAGCACCTTATACAGCAAGCCCGATGCAGTCTTCTTCACGTTCTCGCCCTTCTCGTATTCCGCGCGGAATGCAGTGCCTTCCTGGGATGTCTTCTCGTTTGAGGCGTCATGCTGCGACTTGGCGTCCTGGAGTATCTTGCTGAACTTCTCCATCTGCTTCTCGAACTCCTCCTGTGTGATATCGGGCCTTTTCCCATTGAGCATGGTGCCTACCGCGTCCAGGAAAGCGTCCTTGTCAAAGTCAAATGGCGTATGCATCATGCGCGCCGCCACGTCCAGTCCCAAGCAATAACTGATTCTCTTTGCGTCGTTGTTTTGTTCTGAATACATTTTTACTCCCTTATTATTTCCGCTGGTATTCTGCCGAATGTGGCGTGAATGCAGCGTATTCCCAAATCTGTCTCGTCCAATGTGCGGAAGCCCGCCTTTGCCAGAAGTTCCAGCAGCAATGCCTTGTCGGCAAGGCATTCAGAGGCAATGTCTATTGCCGCGCCATAGAGGTGTGCCGATATGTAGCCCTCGCTTCTGTTGCAGAGAATATGGTATGCCTCGTCATCAGTCAGTGCCCGCCCCAATTTGCTTCTAGCCTGCACAATGTCCCTGATGTAATTGGGATAGCCATTGCGGCAGTACATTGCCTCCAGTTGTTCCTTGCTGAAGGCATTCATCAACTGTGCACAATGTCTCAAGCTGCGCCTTGCGGAAGTAATCTCCAATGTCTGGCCTGTCTTTGTGCGGTATTGCTTTGCGCATTCGGTGAATGCCTCCAGCACACCAGGCTTAAGAGACGCAATTGCCTCTTGTGCGCAGGAATAGGTGTAGGGCAGGGATGCCTCGCTCATTTTGTCCTGCTGCTGATTTCAGCATAGACCTTTTCAAACAGGGGCAGGTGCTGTTCAGGCGCCTCTGGATGCATGAGTTCAGCCATGGTCTGTGGATTCAGGTCAGGCCTGTGCATGTATGCCTTGTGGAAGAGGCTGACATAATATCCCAGCAGGAAATCCTCCATGTTCTCTATGTTCTTGAAGAGGGACAGCTTGTGCAGATGTACTGGAACATCGTTGTTTTCTGGCTTCTGCCAGAGGCAGGCGCCGCAAACCAGTGAGTAGATCGTGCCCTGCCATTCCTTGTCCTCCACCGCCAGGTCGCCAGTCGCGGTCATTTCGCGCAGGTCTTCGCTGGAAATAAGGTGTTCTGCCGTGGAAAGAACATTGAATATGTTTGTGAGAACGGCCTCCCTTATCGGCCCGTCAGTAATGTACCAGCGTGTGGTGTGCATATACTCTTCCAATGGCATGTTAGCCAGGTCCTGGTTGGCAACCTCGTTTTTGGAATACCTGGTCTGGCGTGGAGGTTGTGTGTTCCAGAATGCCTTGGGTTCGTCGCCTGTCTCGTCTATTCTCACAGCATTGGGCATGCTCTGGAGCAGATCCATGATCGAGCCATAACCAAGTTCATCCAGGTTGAAGTCAGGATATTGAGCCAGAATCTCATCCTCTATGTCCGCCACATAGATGCCGTTGGTGCCGATGATGTTGCGCAGCAGTTTGTATATGCCAGCCTTGTCGAAGGAGGGCACGTGTGCCTTGTACAAACCATCCTGTGCATAGTACAGGTATTCGTCACAGCTTGCCAGGACGCTGGCGGACACAGTTCCTTCCGCGCCAATGCCAAGCACCTGGCGACCCGTGGCCTTAAGGTGGTTGATCAGCGGCAGAAAGTCCGCATCTCCAGTGGCCAGCACGATGGTGTCCACCATTGGATTCCTGCTGATGCAGTCCATGGCCGCGATTGTCATGTGGCTTTCATTGAAGTTCTTGTTGCCATAGCCGGACCGGACTATGTGCTGCATCTCAATCCCGTTGCGCATCATATCCTGGGCGTATTTGCGGAATTTCTGGTTGCTCCAGTCCGCAAATGCCTTCTTGAAAGTGACGTGCCCGTAGTTCTTGTCCACGAACTGAAGGATTTTCTTGATCGAGAATGTCTTCTGTGCTTCGGGATCGTTATTCTCCACACCAATGATTAGATTCTCGAAGTCGATTAGAATTGCTGTCTGACTCATAATTGTTGCTCTTCTTTGTTTTTGTCTCCCAGGTGCAAGCACCTATTTTATAACTTTGGTAAGTAAATCAAAACTGCTTATTGATGCATCGGCGGCGAACTTTCTGGCATTGCCAAAACCATATTGGCAGAAGCAGGACTTGATGCCCGCGTTTTGCCCTGTCTGAAGGTCCGTCCAGTTGTCCCCCACAATCCAGGCTCCTTCCAGAGAACAGCCCGCCTCGTTGGCAACGTACTGCACCGCCGCCGCATCTGGTTTCAGGGGAATGCTTCCCTGGTTGCCGATGATGCATTTGAAGAACTGCGCCGCGCCCAGCAGCCTAAGGATCTCCTGCGCCTGCCGCATCAGCTTGTTGGTGCAGACTGCCAGGGTATGTCGCCTGGACAGCTCCTCGAGCGTGGCTGCCACGCCAGGATACAGGCGTGTCTTGTTGGTGTAGCACTTGTCGTAGTAGGCGACTTGCTCATCAACTGTCTTCT
>JAFZZD010000306.1 GCA_017615955.1 Victivallales bacterium | reverse complement strand
GCAAGACCGCATGTTGATTTAAACTTGCATGAAACCCGTTACATTTGACGAAGCTGTTTCTGCAGCAGGCGAGGGTGCTTCAATGAGGCGGGTTTTCCAATCCTGCAGGGCTTCAACAAATGCGACTAGGGCATACTGGAAACGCTGGTAGTCAATATCACCTTCAAGGACGCGGCTTAACGTGAAGACGCCGTGTGTCGTGTCGATGCCGAGGGCGGCAAAGCCAGTGTCCGCACCTAGATGGTTCGCGGCAAGTGCTGCAGCGAAGAGGTCTTCGCGTCCTTCGCACGGACCAATGGACGCATAAATGAAAAGACGACCATCATATTCCTCAAAGTCAACTTCGTTGTCGCCGAAAATGACTCCGCATGTTCCTGTTTCGGACAAAGAAAGCCCAGTTCCTGTTTCCTCACCCAGTTGTCTAATCAGTGAATCAAATGACATAGCTAACCCTTAAAAAGTAAAAAGTAAAAAGTAAAAAGTGCTTGATGCATTCCTTGCAGTATGCATTTTAATCCTAAATAACACTATACACTCTATCGCGTTAATGCCATATAATACCCCATTTTCAATTAGTTTTCAAGCCAGTTGCCCGCAATATATAATGGTCATTCCAACGTTGACCTGTCCAATGGCACTATGTAAGCTGTCTTAATTATATTTTCCACCAAGTTCACGCTTGGTAATCATATTGTTGCCCCTGGCGTGTTTTCGCCAAGGGCAACCTGAGTGCGCCCCGCCTCGGGACGCACATTATAGGTTTTATTTGTCTATCTTGTTGCGCAGCCACTGTGCCAGTTCGGCGACAGGGACGCGCTCCTGCGTCATGGCATCGCGGTCGCGGACAGTGACAGCGTTGTCGTTGAGTGAATCGAAGTCGAATGTCACGCAGAAAGGCGTGCCAATCTCGTCCTGGCGGCGATAGCGCTTGCCGATGCTGCCCGTGACATCATACTGCGCACGGAAACTGCCGCGAATCTTGCGGAACAAGTCTGTTGCGGGTTCCTCCAGCTTCTTGCTGAGGGGCAGCACAGCCACCTGCACTGGCGCGATCCTGGGTGCGAAATGCAGCACCACGCGGGCATCCTCGTCCATGCCTTCTTTCTGGGTTGCGGCGGTATCCTCGTCGTACGCATTGCAGATGAGCAGCAAGCAGATGCGGTCCAGACCGCAGGATGTCTCCACCACGGTGGGATAGTATGTGGCGTTGCGCTCCTGGTCGAAGTAGCGGCAATCCTGCTCCTGCTTGGAGTATGCCGCGTGCTGGGACATGTCCCATGTACCACGGTGATGCACGCCCTCCACCTCGTTCCAGCCGAATGGATACAGGAACTCGATGTCCAGCGCCTTCTTGGCATAGTGTGCCAGCTTGTCGTGCCAGTGAATGCGAAGCTTGTCCTCGGGAATGCCCAGGATCTGGGTGTAGAAGTTCCAGCGCTGCTCGTGCCAGTAGTCGAACCACTTCATTGATTCGTCCTCATGGCAGAAGAATTCCATTTCCATCTGGGTGAATTCCCTGGAGCGGAATGTGAAGTTGCGGGGATTGATCTCATTGCGGAAGGACTTGCCAGTCTGCGCAATGCCGAAGGGCAGCTTCTGCCTGGAGGCAATGCGGATGGTGTTGAAATCAACGAATATGGGCTGGCATGTCTCGGCACGGAGATATGCGGCGTGCTCCTCGTCGAACACAGGACCCACGAAGGTCTTCATCATGAGGTTGAAGTTCCTGGGCGGTGTCATTGCCTTTGCGCCGCAGGCGGGGCATGTGGTGGGGTCGTCCATCTGGTCCACGCGGAAGCGCTTCTTGCAGACCGTGCAGTCAGTCATTTCATCGGCGAAGTTGGCCAGGTGGCCAGATGCCTGCCACACCATTGGATGGCAGATGATGGTGGAATCCAAGCCTTCCACATTGTCCCTGTCCTCCACCATGTATTTCCACCATGTCTGCTCGACGGCTCTCTTCAGCGCCACGCCTATCGGGCCGTAGTCCCAGAAGCCATTGATGCCGCCATACATTTCGGAACTCTGGAAAATGAAGCCCCTGCGCTTGCAAAGAGCAACGATTTTCGCCATAAAGTCATCACTGTTTTCCATTTTTCTTTCCTCTTTGATTTTCCTGTGGTTATGTGTAATCTTACTTAAGACCCAATACATCCTGCATATCGAAGAGCCCGCTCTTCTTGCCTGCAAGGAATTTGACTGCGCGCACGGCGCCCTTCGCAAATGTCTGCCTGCTGGATGCCTTGTGCGTAAGTTCAATGCGTTCGCCTTCCGTGGCGAAAATGACAGTGTGGTCACCCACCACGTCGCCGCCGCGCAGGGAATGCATGCCAATCTCCTTCTTTGTGCGGGCACCCACCATGCCCACGCGGCCATGGCGCGTGTCCTTCTCGTATGAAAGGCCACGTGCCTCGGCAAGTATCTCGCCCAGGCGCTCCGCCGTGCCTGACGGCGCGTCCTTCTTCTGGTTGTGGTGCATTTCAACAACCTCAATGTCATAGCTGTCATCCAGCAACGTAGCAACTTTCTTGCAAAGTGAGAACAGCAGGTTCACCCCCACGCTCATATTCGCGGCAAACACGATAGCTGTCTTCTTTGCAAGTTCAGCCAGTTCTGCCTTGTTTTCAGGTGTAAGGCCAGTGGTTCCAATCACCAGCGCAACGCCCTTCTCGGCAGCCTGCCTGGCAATTTCCATCGTAGGACCTGCCGCGCTGAACACAATCATTGCATCCGATGCGGCAAGCACAGCCGCTGTATCCGCGCTGATCTTCACGCCAGCCGCTGAAAGACCAGCCACCGTGCCGGCATCCTGCCCCAGCAAGGGGCAGTCCTCACGCTCCAGCGCACCGCTAAGTTCGGTTTCGCTGTCTCCCATCACCTGCGCCACCAGCATGCGTCCCATGCGTCCTGCGGCACCGTGAATTGCAACCTTGATTGCCATATCCAATTACCTCTCCAATTGTGTCTTTTCGTATTCGATCACATCGCGCAGAATATCGTCCAGCTTTCTGCTGGGCTTGTAGCCGATGAGCCTGTTTGCCTTGTCAATGCATGGAACGCGGCGGCGCATGTCATCAAAGCCTTCGCCATACGCCTCCTCGTAAGATAGAATCTTGATTTCCGATTTGGAGTTCGCCATCTCCTTGACGCGCTGAGCCAGCTGCATGATGGTGACTTCCTCGTCATTGCCGATGTTCACCACCTGCCCGCGTGCAGCCTCGCACTCCATGATTGCGGCCAGCGCGCCCACCACGTCCTTCACATGGGCGAAGCAGCGGCTCTGCTGACCATCGCCATACACCGTGATTGGCTTGTTGCGCAAGGCCTGGCGCACAAAGCCAGGCACCACCATGCCATACTGCCCCGTCTGCCTGGGCCCCACTGTATTGAACAGGCGAACCACCACCACGGGCTGCCGCGTCTCCGTCCAATGCGCCAAGGCCAGGAATTCATCCAGGGCCTTTGCTGTGGCATAACTCCAGCGCCGCTTGCTGGTGGGACCCATCACCGTGTCGTCATCCTCGCAGAACGGCACCTTGCTGCCCTTGCCATAGACTTCTGAAGTGGAAGTCAGCAGGAATGGCACCCTGTATCTGGCACAGGATTTCAGCACAGTCTCCGTGCCGCCCACGATGCTCTCTATGGTGCGGACCGGCTGGTCTATTATGAGACGAACGCCCACTGCGGAGGCCAGGTGGAACACCCTGTCCGCCTCCCTGACACAACGGTCGCAGATCTCGCTGTTGTTGACCGTATCGACAATCAGTTTCAGTTTGCCTGTGGCCTCCAGTTCCTTTATGTTGTCGTACCTGCCAGTGGACAAGTCGTCCAACACAGTGATCTTATGTCCCTGCTCAATGAGCAGACGGCAAAGATGTGAACCTATGAAGCCCGCTCCTCCTGTTACCAGAATGTTCATAAGCATCTCCTATTTTTCTTTTTTGCTCTGTTCCCCAGAAGGGTAGGTAATGTACGCCCGAAGGGCGCAACCATGCGTAACCCCGGGCAAGCGCCCGCAGGGCGCGCAGCCTGGGGGACGTGCCAATCTAGGGTCTGCGCCCGGAGGGCGCAACTAAACTATGCCAGATAGTTTTATAAGCCATGATTATGTCGCGCCCTCCGGGCGCAGATGTAAGGGGAGACTCCTTCCCCAGGCAAGCCGCTT
>JAFZZD010000305.1 GCA_017615955.1 Victivallales bacterium | reverse complement strand
GCTGGGTCAGTGGTGTTGATTTCCCTGTCCCAGTCAAAGCTGAAGCCGAACGCCTCCAGCTGCCTTTTGAATACGGAAATGTTCTTTGCCGTGGTGACAGCGGGATGCGTGCCAGTCTTGATTGCATATTGTTCTGCCGGGAGGCCGAATGCGTCCCATCCCATTGCATGCAATACATTGTATCCGTTCATCCTCTTGAAGCGGCACCAGATGTCCGATGCCGTATATCCTTCAGGATGCCCCACGTGCAGGCCAGCGCCCGATGGGTACGGGAACATGTCCAGCACATAAAGCTTCTTTCGTGAATAGTCGCAGTCAACTGCCTTGAATGTCTTGTGTTCCTGCCAGAACTTCTGCCATTTGGGTTCAATTTCAGCAGGGTTGTAATTGTAGTTGTTGTCGCTCATTTTTGTATCCACATACTGTTATGCTTTGCTGCCTGTCGCCAATGGGGTTTCCATCTCGAAAATACCTTCCATGTCCTTGCCCAGGTAGCCTTCGGGTGTTTCAACCTGAATTGTGATTCCTTCTTCATTCAGCACCAGGTTCTCCAGGAAATACATGGCGTCATCCCTGCTCTGGCAGGAGTACTTGTAGCAGAGCACGATGCTGCCGTCCTCCGTACGGATTTCCTCTCGGCCCAGGTCTTTTATGTCGATGTTCTGTTCTGCCATGTTTGGCATTTCCAATTGAACCGAGGGTTCTGTGCTGACCTTGAAATACTGTGCATTAGGCAATTCCGGCATGACTGCGGTTGCCTCACGCCAGGGCGCGTAGTGCAGTTCCGTGCCGCCTATGAAGGCGACCTCTTTGCCATTGTGGGGATATGTTCCGTATTCGATGTTCTTGCTGCACTTCAAAATGCCGTTTGGCAATGCGCTTATGTAGCTGAGTTCCAGAAGGGCATTCCTTGCCTCCTCTTCATTCGGGAACATATATGCCACGTACTTGAAGTTCTCTGGATCCGCGTTTGCCTTGTCCCAGAAGGCCTTCTGTACGGCGCCCTTGCCCTCGAAGAAGCTTGTGAACTTCTTTTCGTCCTTCTTGCGCTTTATGATCATGAATACAACCACGCCAGCCGCAATGGCTATGACACCTGCTATGATGCCGATGATCGCGCCCATGCCAATGATGGGGGCCGGCGGCTCCTCTTCAATGACGGGCTTTTGCTTCTGCGCGTTCTTTGCTGCTTCACGCTCCTTCTTTTGCCTTGCCGCCTCCTCCGCCTTTTGCTTGCGAAGCTCTTCCTCTTCCTTCCTCTTGGCCTCTTCCGCCAGCTTTTTTTGTCTTGCCTCCTCCTGGGCCTTCAATACCTCCGTTGGGTTGAGGTGCATCGGTGGCGGATATGCGGAGTTGGACAGCTGGATCGTGTCTGACTGCGCCCTTGCAATTTCAGAATGGATTCTGCCTGCGGCCTGTCTTTCCTGCTCCTGTTCCTGACTGAAGGTATCCTTTGCTTTTTTTGCGAGTTGCTCCAGTAGTTCATTTGGACTAAGCCATGCCTCCTCTAGGCAAGTGAAGCCACTTTCCTCATTTCTTTTAGTAAAGTCCTTCAATGTGCTCTGAAGTATTTCGTTTTCATTTTTCTCGATGAACTCCTTTCTTCCGTCTGCGGCTGCGAATCTTTGTTGCCTTATGAAGTTTTTGCGCATCTTTTCTGTTGCAACTGGGTCGAATTTAAGGATTTCCGCCTCATTGCCGGCCACGCTTGCCATGTCCTCCCTGCGGATGCTGCTTTGCCCGATGCGCAGATAACCATTGCGCTCGCCTTTGAACACGCCTTCGATTTTCGAAGGATATTGCGGATTTGTCCTGTAGAGCACCTTTACCCGCTCTCCTACTTTATAAAGGGGATACTTTTCCTCCGCAGTCTTCTCCAGTTCAGCATCGGAGGCAAGAGGAAATGCCTTTTCTGCAGCCTTGTCTATGCGTGAACGTGCCTCCAAAAGGCAGTCATCGATAGTATATGGCTTGGAATTCGCGATATATCTCTTCCAGGCACCAGAGGTCTGCCTCCCGATTGCCTGAACGGCTGCACCTGTGGAGGCATTTGGATTTGCCCTGTAGTAATTTAGCAATGCGCCTTCAAGTTGCTCGATTCTTTGCTTGGAACGTTTGCTGCCAGGTATGCTGGTAGGCAGTGTAAGCTCGGCATACGCCACGGCAGCCGCCAGCAGCGCGGCTGACATCAATGCAAAAGTCCTGCTCATAAAAACTCCCCTAGATTATGTAGAATTTTGGTCAAATCGTTATTTATACAAACAATCAGTCCATAGTTTATGCCATTTTTCCGATTTTCATAGTTGCAATTGCTAATTTTTTTGTGAAT
>JAFZZD010000304.1 GCA_017615955.1 Victivallales bacterium | reverse complement strand
GCCCTCTCCCAGGGTGAGGATGCAACACAAAAACAAAATCCATCACTTCGAACCCGCTCGGGAGTTTACATGGGCGGGCGGCAAAATGGCGGAACATTCCAAGAAGGAAGACAAAAGTGGCAAGCACAACAATCATCGACCTCATGAACGCAGGTGTTCATTTCGGGCACAAGACCAGGCGCTGGAATCCAAAGATGAAGCCCTACATCTACGGCGTAAGAAATGGCATCACAATCTTCAACCTCACAGTCACAATGAACCAGCTGGCTGCCGCCTGCGACTACCTGAACCAACTGGCTGCTGACGGAAAGCAGATTCTATTCGTCGGCTCAAAGCGCCAGGCGCAGGAATGCGTCCGCGAAATCGCCGAGAAGCTGAACATGCCATACATGTGCGACCGCTGGCTTGGTGGCACGCTCACCAACAACAAGGTCGTCATGACACGCGTCAACTACATGAAGAAACTTCAGGCTCAGGATGCCGACGGTTCACTTGACGCGCTTACAAAGAAAGAAGCCTCCAACCTGAGGCGTGAACTCGGCAAATTACAGACCACGCTTGGCGGCATAGCAAACCTGAAGGGGCAGCCAGCCGCACTGGTGGTCGTGGATGTCATGCACGAGCGCATCGCAGTCAGCGAAGCGGCAAAACTGGGCATTCCAGTGGTTGCCATCGTCGATTCGAACTGCAATCCTGACAATATCGAATATGTAATCGCGGGCAATGACGATTCACTCCGCTCCATCAAGGTCATCATGGACACACTGTCCTCCGCAATCGAAGACGGAAATTCAGTGGCGGGCCGCAAGCACGAGAAGGCAGCCGAGCTGGAAGAAAGCCAGGCACCTCAGAAATATGACGAGGAACCCAAGGCGGAGCAGGATAAATAATTAAAAAAGGAACAAGATAATGGCAGCAATTACAGCACAATTAGTTAACGAGCTTCGCAAGAAGACCAACATCGGAATGATGGAATGCAAAAAGGCTCTTGTCGCCTGCGAAGGCGACATGGAGGCAGCCATCGAATATCTGCGCAAGGCAGGCATCATAAAGGCTGAGGAGAAGGCGGGCCGTTCAGCCAACGCGGGCATCATCATCGCCAAGTCCAACGGCAAAACTGGCGTGCTCATCGAGTTCCTCTGCGAGACTGACTTTGTCGCAAAGACAGATGACTTCAAGGCATTCGGCAAGCATCTGGCTGACATCGCAATGGCATACAGCGAAGACGGCGACATCTGCGCCAAGCTGGCAGCGAAAACAGAAACCGAACTCAAGGAGTTCATCGGCCGCATCAAGGAAAACATGCGCATCCGCCGCGCAGTGCGCTGGAACGCAGCCAACGGCACAATCGCCTACTATCTGCATGCCGCGACGCCTTACGGCGTGCTGGCTGAAATCGAAGGCGAATATGCCGATGAACTGCCAACTCAGATTTGCATGCACATCTGCGCAATCAATCCTGAATACATCTCCAGGGACGCAGTTCCTGCAGACCGCATCGCCAAGGAAAAGGAAATCGCATTGGCACAGGTTCCAGCAGACAAGCCAGACAAGATGAAGGAAGGCATTGTCAATGGCAAGATCAACAAGTGGTTCGCCACATCATGCCTCATGGAGCAGCCATGGGTAATGGATGACAAGACCACGCTGGCAAAGGTCGCCCCCAAGGCAAAAGTCGTCCGCTTCGCACGCTGGCTGGCAGGCGAAGATGTTGCCGAGAATGCATAATTAATATGCACCAAAGAACCTAACTAAAGAAGAGCCTCAGGGAAACACAGTTTTTCCCCGAGGCTCTTTTTTTTACGGGAATTGGACAATCAACAAGGGATCTAATTATGTCAGAACAACCAAAATTCAAGAGAATACTGCTGAAGCTCAGCGGCGAAATGCTGAAGGGACCCAGCGGCTACGGCATTGACGCAGAGGCCACGCTCACTGCCGCGCAGCGCATTGCCGAGGCGGTGAAATGCGGCTGTCAGGTGGCAATCATAATCGGGGCAGGCAACATCTTCCGCGGCCTGGCTGGCAGCCGTAGCGGCATGGACAGAAGCTGCGCGGACAACATGGGAATGCTGGCAACAGCCATGAACGCGCTGGCAATGAGGGACGCGCTGGAATCCATCGGCGTGGCGGCGGAAATACAGTCTGCCTTCGCCATAGCAGGCGTCCTGGAACCATTCGACCAGCGCAAGGCAATCCGACTCCTTGATGAAGGCAAGGTGGTCCTCTTTGCGGCAGGCACTGGACATCCATATTTCACCACCGACACATGCGCAGCCCTGCGCGCCTGCGAAATCAAGGCGGATGCGGTGTTCAAGGCAACCAAGGTGGATGGCGTCTATTCCGCAGACCCCATGAAGGACAAAAACGCAACGCGCTACGAGGAAATCTCATTCGCAGAGGCACTTGCCAAGCGCCTGAAGGTGATGGATTCAACCGCATTCTCGCTTTGCCAGGACAATAATTTGCCAATTTTGGTATTTAAATTTGGCGAACCTGGAATATTGTGCAATATTATGCACGGTGATTTAAGCAATGCAACTTTAGTACACTAATCAAACAGAGAGGAGTAAAAATGGGAAAGAACAACAATAACAAGGGTGGCAACAACCAGAAAGGCGCACCAGCGGCAGCACCGGCAGGCAACTACGTGGAAACAGCAGAGGCCGCAATGAAGAAGACACTGGACTTCATGGCAAGGGACTTCGGCGCAGTCCGCACTGGAAAGGCCTCCCCCGCCATGGTGGAAGGCATCATGGTCTCATGCTACGGCAGCCAGATGAAACTCAAGGACGTGGCGACAATTACCGCGCCTGAAGCGTTGTTGCTTGTCATTCAGCCCTACGACCAGAGCATCGTGAAGGACATTGAAAAGGGCATCCTCGCCTCCAACATCGGCATCAGCCCAGTCAGCGATGGCCGCGTCATACGCCTGCCAGTCCCCGAACTCAGCGCAGAGCGCCGCGCAGAACTCACCAAGGTCATCAAGAAACGCTCCGAAGACGCAAAGGTGGAAATCCGCAACGCCCGCCGCGATTCCAACGAGGCCATCAAGAAGGCGCAGAAGGCCTCTGAAATCACAGAGGACGAGGCAAAGGCAATGACCGACAAGGTCCAGAAACTCACCGACAAGATGGTGGAGGAAGTCCAAAAGGCAACTGACGCCAAAATCGGCGAACTGGAACGCATCTAAAACGCAAAGACACAGATGTTGATGTGGGCGCCGAGGCGGCGCCCACTCAGGTTGCCTTACCAAGATGCGCATCATTAGCATTATGGGATTTTGCAAGGCAACCTTTCCCGCCCCTTGGCACATTCCCGCTAAAG
>JAFZZD010000303.1 GCA_017615955.1 Victivallales bacterium | reverse complement strand
CTCGTTTCACCCACGGCTAAATTCCAATCGCCGCTATGCGGCTCATTTTAAGTGAAGAGTATTAGACTTATGGGATTTATGGGAAAATTCATCTCATTAGTCCCATAAGTCCCAGCTGGATTCCACGATTACATAAAGTAAACAACGGAAAATCTATGATTTGGCAGCCTTACTTGCCATACAATGCAGTCCTGTGCCGTTACAACGAGATTGGCACCAAGGGCAAGAACCGCATACGCTTCGAGGAGCAGCTGGCGGACTTTCTGCGCCGGGCATTCTCCTGCGTGGAAGGCTTGAAGTTCGTGTTTGAGCATGGGCGCATTTTCATCGTGCCCTCTGCAGAGCACGCTTGCTTCAGCGAAGCGGATTTGCAGGTGTTCCGCACCAGGGCGCCTGCTGTGTCTGGCCTGTCCTCGCTGTCGCCAGGCTTTCTGGTGGAGGCAAGCGTAGAGGCCATCGAGGCGAAGGTAATGGAGCACATGCCAGCGGTATGCGAGGCATTCTTTGCGCAGAACCCGCCTTTGGAACCCACATACGCAATGCGCGCCAGGCGCACGGACAAGGGCTTTCCCATGACATGTGCAGACCTGGAAATGCACTTCGCTGAGCTTATCCTGCCCAAATATCCTGCCTTGAAAATAGACTTGAAGCACGCCAACCTGGTGGTGGAAGTAGATATACGCAGCCGGCACGCCTTCATCTCATTCGAGCGTGTGGCTGGTCCAGGCGGTCTTCCCGCTGGCAGTGGCGGCAGGGTGTTGGCATTGCTGTCTGGCGGCATTGATTCGCCTGTGGCGTGCTATGAGATGATGCGTCGTGGCTGTACCGTGGATTTTGTAACATTCCACAGCGAGCCATATACGCCTCCTGCCTACCTTACAAAAGTTGCCACCCAGGTCAAGACGCTGAACGAATACCAGAAGCGCGGTCGGTTGGTGGCAGTGAACATGCTGGAGGCACAGAAGGCTATCCGTGATTTATGTTCGGACAGGAACAGGACCGTGCTTTACCGCCGCTTCATGCTGCGCATTGCCAATGCCGTGGCTGAAAAGTTCCAGTGCAAGGCATTGGTGACCGGCGACAACCTGGGGCAGGTGGCAAGCCAGACGCTGGACAACATGTCCATCATCAATGCCTCCGTGCCAATCATGGTGCTGCGTCCACTGCTTACCTTTGACAAGCTGGACATTATGGACATTGCCCGCAAGATCGGCACGTTCGAGCAGTCTCTTATAGATGTTCCTGACAGCTGCACCGTGTTTGCCCCGAAGGCGCCTACCACGGCCGCTGTTATGGAAAGGGTGCTTGAGGACGAGAAGTTATTGGATATACCGGCGCTTCTTCAGGCCTGCCTGGAAAATACTAGCATCATAAATCCAAATAGTTTCAAGACACATAGGTTTCTTGACTGCTGATTTTACTTGTAAATTATGAAGAAAGGGCGTTTTTGTTTTGCGGCAAGTGAGAATTGCGCGGACTTGTTGTATCTGAGCGGATTCTCTGCGCCAGATGCGTTCCTTTGGCTGGAGTTCGAGGGACAGCAGTTCATAGTTGTAAGCCCATTGGAATATGGCAGGGCTTGCAGCCAGGCAAAGGACGACATTCGCGTTCTCTCCTACGAAGAGGCAAAAAAACTCTTTGGCTTCAAGAAACTGAAAATATCCCAGATAATTGCAGGTGCCGCCCGTGTCGCGAATGTCTGGAATTGGGAGACGCCAGGGCATTGCCCACTCTCTCTGGTAGAGGCAATACACAAGACCAATTTAAAGACGCTGGACGGCAAGACCAGCGGCGAAAAGATTTCTATCAAGGCGTTCAAGGGCGATTTCTGCCCTGGACGCGCTGTAAAGACAGCCGACGAGGCGGAGAAGTTGCGCCAGGCGGAAAACATCGCGCAGGCTGGGCTTGCCAGGGCATTGCAGATCATCGGCGAGGCAAAGGTGGCCAAAAACGGAAATCTGCGCTGGAATGGCGAGTACGTGACATCGGAACTGCTGCAGGGTGAAATCAATGCGGAAATCGCCCGCAATGGCGGCACCGCTGCAGGCACAATCGTAGCTCACGGCATCCAGGGCGCATTCCCACATAATACTGGCGAAGGCATAATCTGCGGCAATGAACCCATTGTGATTGACATTTTCCCACGCTGCTGCGCGACTGGATATTTCGGGGACTTGACGCGCACTGTCGTCAAGGGCAAGGCATCAGATATTGTGAAGAAGGCGTTTGATGCCGTTTACGATGCGCAACGCACAGTGCTTCAGATGCTGAAGCCTGGCGTAAAGGGCATTGATGCACACAAGAAGGCTGATGAGGTAATGAAGTCACACGGCTTCAAGACCGACTTGACAAACGAGATACCTTATGGCTTCATACATGGCTTGGGACATGGCGTAGGGCTTGAGATACACGAGAAGCCCTCCCTGAACCAGAGGAATCCAGAACCCCTGGTTGCAGGGAACGTGGTGACTATAGAGCCAGGATTGTACTATCCTGAATGGGGTGGAATACGCATAGAGGATATGGCTATGATAACTGAAGACGGAATAGACAACTTCACGAGCTACCCCGTCTTCCTGGAAATCGAATAAGGAAACACAGAAATGGAAATGGCACTTTCTTTATTGAGAGAACTTGCGGCAAAGCCAGTCGATGCACTGGCCGTGGAATTGCAGGATTTGACGCCAGAAAGGCAGGAAGCCTATTTGAACTGCCTGAAAGGTCTGGCTGAAGTCGAGACTTTGTCCGAGGAAGAACAGAAGGGGCTTAGGGCGATACTTCTGGCTCTTGCATACGCCAAGTGCCATGATGCACTGCCAACACTCTGCATCCTTGCAAAGGCACCATTCTTCAACAAGCAGATCAGCGAATATGACTGGATGCTGTATAACTTTCATCGTTTCCTGTTCTCCATTGCAGTGGCGGAAGACTATGCGCCATTGTCTGAAATAGCCTTGGATGAAACAGTTGCCCGCACAGTCCGCGAGCAGTTCATCCTGTTCGTAATTCTTGGATGGAATAGCGGTAAGGTGGGGGACAATGTGGCGTCCTCCATATTCT
Organism: Victivallales bacterium; assembly: GCA_017615955.1. Next base: position 2,487 of record JAFZZD010000303.1, on the reverse strand, counting down.
CCAAGGCAGTGAAGGGTGCCATTGAGAAGGAACTCTTTGACAAGGAGATGATCACAGCCATCATGATCAACGTGGCCATGCTGGGCACCAAGGAGGCCAAGGAGACAGAGGAGGCTGTGTTTGCGTCGGGCATTCTGGGCAACGAGGCAGAGCGCATGAAGAAGGCGGTCAATTCCGTTGCGAACCAGCGCCAGTATTTCCGCAACATGATGCTAAAGGAGCAGAAGGGACTGTTTGAGGATGTGGCGGCTGAATTGCAGCACATCAACGAGAAGATAATCGAGGAGAAGCGTGAACTGCCTGGCAAGGGGCATACCATCGTCCGCATGTCGCCCAAGGTTGGGCGCAATGAGCCATGCCCATGCGGCAGCGGCAAGAAATACAAGAATTGCTGTGGAAGAAATGCATAATAATATCAAGGAGTAAAATCGATGGATTCATATTTGCAGGCAATGTTTGCGGAGCGCATAGGCGGCGCACGCTTTGGCAAGGATACCACAATCTATAAGTTCGAGAAGATCAAGCGCGCAAAGGCGGCGGCCCGCAAGGCTAAGCCAGGCGTAGAACTGATTGATATGGGCGTGGGCGAACCTGATGACAAGGCATTCCCTCAGGTGATCAGCACACTCGCCATCGAGGCTGACAAATTGGAAAACCGCTTCTATGCGGACAATGGCTGCCAGGAATTCAAGGTTGCCGCCGCAAAGTACATGAAGGAACTTTATGGCGTGGATTTGAATCCCGACACGGAAATCGTCCACTCCATCGGCAGCAAGTCGGCCCTTTCGCTTTTGCCTTCCTGCTTCATCAACCCAGGCGACATCACTGTCATGACCGTGCCAGGCTATCCTGTCATGGGCACCTGGACGAAGTACCTCGGCGGCGAAGTCGTCAATCTGCCTCTGTTGAAGGAAAACAATTTCCTGCCGCAGCTGGAGACGCTGACTGCAGACCAGCGCAGAAGATGCAAGCTGATTTACCTGAACTATCCAAACAACCCCACTGGTGCCTCTGCTACACCTGAGTTCTATGACAAGGCAATCGCCTTTGCTCGTGAAAACAACATCCTTCTGGTGGTGGATGCCCCATACGCGCCGCTGAACTTCAAGGGCAGCCCATTGAGCATTCTTTCTCGTCCTGGTGGCAAGGATGTTGCGATTGAGTTGCACAGCATGTCCAAGGGCTTCAACATGACTGGCTGGCGTCTTGGCTGGGTTGCGGGCAATGCTGATGCGGTCAAGGCTTTTGCCACTGTGAAGGACAATGCGGATTCAGGGCAGTTCCTGGCAATACAGAAGGCCGCCATCAAGGCTCTTGGCGACCAAGCGAACATCACCCCTGCAATCTGCGCAAAATACAGCCGTCGCCTCCAGGCTTTGGTGGAGACCTTGCGCGAACTTGGCTTTGATGTAAACATGCCAGAAGGCTCCTTCTACCTGTATGTGCAGATTCCAAAGGGCGTAAAGGGCGGAATGCGCTTTGCCAATGCCGAGGAGTTCAGCCAGTGGCTTATCACCGAGAAACTCATCAGCACGGTTCCATGGGATGACGTGGGGCACTTTGTGCGCTTCTCCGCCACATTTGTAGCACCTACGCTGGAAGAGGAAAAGCGTGTGCTGGACGAAGTCAAGGCACGCCTTTCTGATTCCGTGTTCGAATTCTGATTGGCGCAATGCAGGACGCACTTGACAGTTCACCGAAAACAGTGCCAGAGGAATGGTACATCTGGCATGATGGAAGCAATTCCCCCGCCTTCAACATGGCGGCGGACGAGGCAATGCTGGACACCGCAATCCAGCGGGGCAAGCCCTTGCTGCGCTTCTATTCATGGAATTGCAAGGCTGTGTCGATAGGATACATTCAATGCGCGTCCGCAGTGCCTGAAGGCTTTGCGTTCGTGCGCAGGCCAACTGGAGGCGGCGTGGTCTATCACGACTTTGACTTTACCTACTCGTTGGCATTCCCAAGCGGGCATTGGCTCAACACGCTGGACCGCAACCTGTCCTACGACTGGATCAACAGGTGCGTGCAGAAGGCATTGCAGTCCTTGAAGTGCCAGGCAAGCCTGTCAAACGATGTCATTCCCCACGAAGTGGACAGGGCATTGATGGTGTGCTTCACCAACCCGACACGCTATGATGTGCTGCTGGATGGGCGGAAGATTGCTGGAAGTGCACAGCGCCGCACCGCCGCTGGAATCCTGCATCAGGGGAGCATCCACTTCGGCAAGGAATTGCCATATCCGCGCCAGGAGCTGGCCAATGCCTTGCAGGCGGCATTTGAGGAAGTGATGTCGGTGACATTCCTGCCTTTCCAGCCTACGGAGGATTTCCTCGCCCTCTGCAAGGAAAAGACAGAAACAAAGTACGGCACCGACGCCTGGAACAACAAGCGCTAATTAATGTGGGCGCCGAGGCGGCACCCACTCAAGTTGCCTTAGCGGAAACGCATCTTTGGCATTAAGAAGATTTCATGGGCATGTTCCCG
>JAFZZD010000302.1 GCA_017615955.1 Victivallales bacterium | reverse complement strand
GTGAAAACCTTTCCCACCGAGGCCATATCGAACCTGGAAGCGACTGTCATATCTTTTGCAGTAGGATGAATGCGCTGCCTGCCCAAAGCCGTGATTTTCCCGCTTCTGTTTTCAGTGAACACGCATCCCTGGATCAGCCCTGCTTCAAGCTGTTTCCTTGTCTCTTCCAATGCGGCAAAATGCTGTGAATCATTCTCCATAAGGCGCCGTCTCCTATTTACCGGAAATTCCAAAGGACTTTTTTGAAATGGAACTAATCTGTGAAAATCGGTGGATAAAAAACACTTTCCACTCACGCTTCCAGTATTCAGCCTACGTATATTCTTTGACCTTCCCTCAAACACGCCTGCCCTGCGCGGGGATTGTCTTGCGTATGCCCTGCAGCCTCTCCAACGCAGCGGCCAATGTAGCCTCCTGCTTGGCAAAATGGAAGCGGATGTAGCGCTGCTCGTCCTCGCGGAAGAAACTGGAGCCAGGAACGGCGCCGACTCCTGTGTATTGAGCCAATGCCTCGCAGAACGCCAAATCGCTGTCGTAGCCGAATTCCGAAATATCCACCAGCACATAATATGCACCCTGCGGTTCAGTATGCGGCAACTGGCACTGGTCAAGCCCCTTGAGGAAAAACTCGCGGCGCACGGCATATTCGTCCCGCAAGGCCTCATAGTAGTCGTAGCCGAACTTCAGGCCAGTGATCGCAGCGGCCTGAAGCGGCGCCGGTGCCCCCACCGTCAGGAAATCGTGGACTTTCTTCACCGTGTCGATAATGCGCGGCGAGGAAATCACATATCCAAGGCGCCAGCCTGTTATGGCGTAGGTCTTGGAAAGCGAACTGCATGAAAGAGTGCGCTCCCACATGCCCGGCAGCGAAGCAAAATAAACATGCTCCCAAGGGCGATACACGATGTGCTCATATACCTCATCCGTAATGACAAATGCATCGTACTTTTCCACCAGCGAGGCTATGCACATAAGTTCATCGCGGGTGAACACCTTGCCGCATGGATTGGAGGGATTGCATAGGATCAGCACCTTGGCACCCTGCTTGAACGCAGCCTCCAGCACCTCTGGCGAAAAGGAAAAGTCAGGCGGAACCAAGGGCACATACAATGGTTCCGCGCCAGAAAGGATGGCATCCGCGCCGTAATTCTCGTAGAACGGCGAAAACACTATGACCTTGTCACCTGGATTGACCACGCTCATCATGGAGGCTATCATGGCCTCAGTGCTGCCGCATGTAACCACTATTTCACGTTCGGAATCAACGGGATGCCCCATGAAATGGCTTTGCTTCACAGCCAGCGCCTCACGAAAATCCTTCGCGCCCCAAGTTATGGAATACTGGTGCACATTCTCGTCCTTCAACTCCGCCAGACGCTCCGTGATTGCCTTTGGCGGCGGGAAATCAGGGAAGCCCTGGGACAGATTGATGGCGCCATACTGCATTGATATGCGCGTCATGCGGCGTATGACTGAATCGGTGAACGTGGCGGTCCTATTTGATAGCTCTGGCATGATTAATTCCTTTTATGTGGCCTTCTGCACAACCGCCGCATAAAATATACGCCAAAAATCATTTTG
>JAFZZD010000301.1 GCA_017615955.1 Victivallales bacterium | reverse complement strand
TGCTGCAGAGACGGTATTTGTTCCACCAGGTGGACATTGGCGCGTCCATGTCCTTCTTCACCACGCCTTTCAGGTGTATGGATGACAGGCGGTCAAAGTACTTCTCCAGAATGTAGAGGTTGTCCCCTCCCACGCCGGCCAAATGCCCCACATCCAGCAGCAGAGTGGCCTGTGGCACTTCCTTCATGAAGTACTCCAGTTCCTCTTGAGATTCGATGCGGTTGCCCATGTGGTTGTGGAGTGCGCATTTCACGCCGTAATACGCTCCTGCCTCGGCAAACACTCGGCAGCGCCTGCAATACACGTCGATGTCCAAGTTCTCCCGTCCCTTGGACGGCATCCAGACGTATGACTTGCCGAATGCGGCTGCGCACCTGAACGTGAATTCAGGCGTAGGCATATCCGCGCAGGCGAAGTCCATTCCGTTTCTATGGAATGTGATTGCATTGTTGAACGCCTCGGACAAATCCTGGCCTTTCAGCCGCTCAATGCCGTCATATCCGATTTCCTTGAGTTTAAGCAGCCTCTGCTCCAGGCAGTAGTTGCCCCCTTCCCACACATCAACGCCGTAGTCGGCAACACCAAACTTAACCATTGTATTCCTCCTTATGAATTAACGTGCGTATGCCCTCATGACCTTGTCAATCGCCTCTGCGAACTTGTTGATGACATCATCGTCTGTCAGCAGCATATTGCCTGTGCAGACCAGCTGCCTCTTGTACATGAGTTCGTCGCAGTTTGTTGTGTCCTTCTTCTCGTACAGTTCTGGCAGTATGTTCCATACGCCCATGCCGTAGATGGGATAGCCCCAGCCAATGTTGAGGAACACGCCCTCCGCCTCAAGTGTCTTCATGACGGTGTCCCTGTCGATGCCAGGCTTCAACTCTTCCAGCTTCAATATGAAGCAGAGGAAATAGAATGCCCGCAAATCGTCCGGGCAGGAGGTCTTCTGCAATCTGATGCCGGGCACGCCTTCCATCAGCTTCTCAAACTTGCGGAACTGCTGCATTCTCTTTGCGCGAAGCTCATCCTGGTGCGCCAGCTGGTCAAGAATGATTGCCGCCTGGAATTCCGTCATCCTGTACTGATGGCAAAGCAGCCCCATGGGGGGCTTCACGCCAGGGTTGAAGCGGGACGAGCCGATGTGGCTGGCCCTGAACACCTTGTCCGCATAGTCGTCATTGTTGGTGATGCAGCAACCGCCTTCGCCAGCGGTCATCAGCTTGGACAGCTGGAACGAGAAGCTGCCGATGTCACCCAGCACGCCAACACCGATGCCATGCTGCTTGGCGCCATGAGCGTGTGCGCAATCCTCTATGACGTATAGGTTGTGCTTCTTGGCGATGGCGTTGATCTTGTCCATGTCCGCGATTGCGGAGAACAGGTGTACTGGAATGATTGCCTTGGTGCGTGGAGTGATTGCCTCCTCGATCTTGGCTGGGTCTATGCACATCGTCTCAGGGTCGATGTCCACCAAAATTGTCTTTGCGCCCACGTATATTGGCGTCTGCGCCGTGGCGACCCATGACACGCCAGGCACGATGACCTCGTCGCCAGGTCCAATGCCCAATGCCAGCAGCGCACATTCCAGGGTAGTCGTGCCATTGCACATCCAGACTGAATACTTTGCGCCCGCCCAGGCCGCGAAATCAGTCATGAGCTGCTGCTCGTATTTGCGGCAGCCGCCCCACAGGCTGGAACGGTAAACATCCAGCAGTTTCGCCTCCGTCTCCGGATATGGTATAGGCCATTTTGGTGCGAAACTATCCGCCCTTACTCCACCAAACACCGCTGGTCCACCATTGATTGCCAACTCCGTCATTCCCAAACTCCTTGTTGATTTTAGTATTGCACAATGCGACTATTCCGTCGTTTTCTGTAACTTATCCATTTTAACCTATTTTCAAGCTGCCGCAAAGCAAAAATCAGCGGTAAATAATCAAAAACCTGTACGCAACCTGTGCCACGCACTTTTCTTTGTTCGGACATTGACTGTATGGCAAATGGCTATATAGTTTGCGCAATTTCATTTTCACCATTGAGAATGAGCTTGTTTCATTAAAAACTGCAAGGAGAGGAGAAGAATGGAAAAATTTGTTTGTGACGCATGTGGCTATGTCTATGACCCAGAAGTGGGTGACCCAGATAACAATATCGCACCAGGAACTGCATTTGAAGACCTGCCGGATGACTGGGTGTGCCCCCTTTGCGGCGTTGGCAAGGACGGCTTCAGCAAGGAAGCATAATCAACAGTGACATTCACATGGCCCCGATTCAGTCGGGGCATTTTTTTATCATAAATGCATTATGGATAAATCGCTCATTCTCGACAGATGCACCGCCGCCCTGGAAAACATGATCAGGGGACAGGTGATTGACAGGCAGGACGCAAACCAGGGACGCACCATCAGGGACTACAACGCCCGCACTGGCAGAAAAGTCCTTTCAGGCAACTGGTGCACAGGAATTTTCATGGCGTGCCTGCTTGCAATGTACAAGAGAACAGGCAACAAGATGTACCTGGAACGCGCCGAGTTCGCCGGGCATTACATCCTTAGTCTGCAGAACATGGACGCCAGGAACAAGCGCTACTATGGTGCATACAGGGAATGCATCCCGCAAAGCCTGGAGACGCTGCCCAGGGACGCCACCACGGCAGCATGGTGCATGGTGTGGCTCTATGAAGCAACACACAATCCAGTTTACCTGGACAGCGCAGTGCTCTTCGCCGAATGGCACATGGAATACGGAATGTACGAAGGCTGGCCACACTGGGCGGTTTTCAACGACGATGTGGACACCATTTATTTCATGCGGGGCTCCTTCCAGTCAGGCACTGGTCTTTTCTACCATGATTTATTCCTGGCCACCCACGACCCGCGCTACATTGAACGAGGACTAAAGCCAATCGCGGAAAGGTATGTCAGGGACTTCTTCAGGGATGACGGAAGCATCATCCTGCAAAGGGAGGCAATGAGCAACGCCGAACCCCATCGCGACAGGGACGAGGTGGAACTTCAGATGCACAACTTCAATGACGACTTTGGCGCACAGATGCTAATGGCTGCCTCAGACCTGCTGGGCGATGAAAAATATAGGGACCAGGCACACAAGTTCGCCCTGTGGCTCGCCAGCAAACAGCAAGAGGACGGCAACTTCTTCAACGGAATCAAGACTGTTTCATCGGCAGTGCCAATCGCACTGATGTATTTTGACGAACTGGGACGGCACTACAATGACAAAATGCTCCTTGACGCAGCGGAAAAGAGTTTCAAAAAACTTCTGGACATGCAACTCATGGAGGCGACAGACCCCTTCCTGCACGGCGCATTCGAAGGCATGATTTCATCGCCTGAAGACAATCCACGCTCAATCGTCCAGCTCCGCACCAACGCATACGCGCTCATTGCGCTGCTCAAGGTGGAAGGCAAAATAAAGGACTTCTGGCTAGGTGGCGAGCACAACAGGAGATTCATAGACCCAATACACGTCTATACAAAGGACAATCCCTATCCTTTCAAATACTAGCGTTGTTCTCCCAAGGCGAAAGGCCCGGCATTTGTTTGTGAGCGCCGAAGCGGCGTTCACTCAAGTTGGGCAACCTGCAAGGCAAAGCCCAGGACACCTCCACACAAGTTGGCCAACCAGTGCTGTTATCCAACAGACGAAAACATAAAAGTTGGCCAACTTGAATGAGCGCCACTTTGGCGCTCACATAAAAACGCTTCGGCGCTCACATTTATTTTCCAACCAACTCTGCCTCGCTTTGTGGTATCCAGGCAGTGCTGCCGTCCGCCAGCTGTATCTCCAGCCAGTCCGCCCTGGTGGACAGCGTCTTGAATTCGGTGCCCGCATGAAGCGGCTCGGCAAAACTCTTCTCGTATGAATTGCTGTATCCTGTGCGTGCAACAACAGCCTCAGCCAGTATCACGCCTTCTGGATGCCTTGACCGGTCATATTCCGTAAGCGCCACAGACACCGCAAATACAATTGTGGCCACCGCTGCCAAGGCTATTGTCCAGTTCAAAGCCAGTTTCCTGCAACGCAGACGCAATATCAACGCCAGAAACAGGACAGTAAAAGCCACCAGGAATATCTTTTCCCTGGTGGAAACGGAGAAGTCATAATGCCAGAAAAACAAAGTCTTCATCACGCGGGTGCTTTCCTGTGTTTCCACCTTGTCTTTGCGCATACGCCTGGCAATGGAAAGATTCCTCATGAGGTTTGCGTCACCAGGTATATAGCACTCCGCCTTGCGGTAGTTCAATATGGCCCTGCCAATGTCACCCAGCCTGAAATAGATGTTGCCCAGATTGTAGAAAAGCGGGCCATTGCGTAGCCCAGACTTTGCCTCGCCTTCCAGCAACTCCGCTGCCTTGCGCCAATTCGCCTGTGCAGCCTCGTAGTCGCTGCCTGCCAGGTCATTGCCCGCATTGAAGAGTTTGTCCGCCTCATACAAGGCGGCGCCACTCTCCAATGCAGGTTGCGCATTCACAAAAGCGAATGACAAGAAAACCAGTATAGCTACCAGAAACATATTCTTCGTATGGTTCAATCGAATACAAAGGTCTTTCCTTCCCAGTCAGGATCTGGAGCAAGACCCATTGCGTTGATGACGCTTGGCGCCACATCGATGATATTGGCGGCATCAAGCACCTTTGACTTGAAATTGCGGTTGTAGAAGAACAGCGGTATAGTCATGTCCTCTGGCATTTCAGTGCCATGACTGCGGTCATGCCCACCGTGGTCAGCAAGCAGCACCATGAGATAGTCGTCCGGCAAGGTGCGGGTGATTCGTTCCACGCAGTCCATGCTCTTGTAGATGGAGGTGATGTACTCCTGCTTCATCCAGCCGTATGCATGCCCTTCCTCGTCAGTCCATCCCAGATACAGGAACGTAAAATCCGGAATGTCCTGCTTGATCAAGGCAATTGCATCGTCTGTGAGCATCTGGTTGCTCTCGTCAAAGCCAAACACCTGCATTTGCAGGTACTTTGAATAGCAGAGGCTGCCTGGACGGGACAAGTCCCGCAGCTGCTCCCAGTTGTAGAACAGGGCGCTTTTCTTTTTCGCAGCCTTCAACACCTCGCAAATGCCGTTTACGGGACGCACCTGCGGCACGTAGGTGTTGGTAAGAATGCCATGACGCTGCGCATCCACGCTGTGGAACAACGACATGTGGCAGGGCAATGTGACGGAAGGCATTACAGTCGTCGCATCGTAGGTGTAATGGCTGTGTGCCTCCAGTTCCTTCAGGAACGGATGCCCGCAGGCCTTCAGTCCGTCTGGCCGCATGCCGTCCACAAGTATGATTAAAACTTTCTTCATTGCTTGCATTGGCATCTCACCTACCACTCCTTGCCGAGTATGCTTTCAGGATTGTGCCAGAGTATGTTCTTCATCTCCTCTTCCGTGATGCCAGAGGAAACCACGCCGCCGATGGCCTGGAATTCATCAAACCAGGGCATGTCCGTGCCGAACAGGATTCTGTCACTGCCCACTGCCTCGCAGAGTTTCTTGATGAGTCCTCTTTCGCCTGGCACAGCCGTCAATTCCAGCCATACGTTGCCAGCAGATTCCTTGACCACACGCTCCGCATAGTCCCATTCGCCGAAGATGCAATGCCCCATGAACAGTTTCGCCTTGTGGTATTTCTGCACCACATCCATCATCACGGCGCCGCCGTTGTAAGGACTGCGCCCCCAGGTGTGGAACAGCACTGGCAGCGACCTCTCCTCCGCAAAGTCCAAAGCATACTTGTACTTCTCGTTGTTGCATGGAACGCCATGATAGTCGGCCAATATCTTCAGGCCGATTGCGAAGGGCGCCCACTTGTCGAACAAGGCCAGGTCTTCCTTGATGTTCTCCTGGAAATTCGGATTGATGGCCACATACATGCGCAGGATGTCAGGGTAGCGACGGCAAATCTCGCAGACCTCCGCATTTCGCATCGTCCCGTCAAGCGCGAGATGATGAGAAAACACCAGGTGCTTTATGCCGGCACGCCTCAAGTGCTTCACCATTTCCTCCGGTTCGCCACGATGGAAATAGATTGCAGGGTGCATTCCCATGTGTCCGTGCATGTCGTAGATTGGAAAGTCCACCTTTCCCGTGGTCCAAAGGGCCTTTGCTATTGTATTTTGCTCCCAGAGAACACTGCTCATAATTGCGCTCCTTTAAGTATGTTTTCCAGATTTCCGCCTGCGATTTTTGCAATTGCCTCGTTGTCCAGCCTGGACTGCTTCAGCTGCAACATGGGGCTTCCCTGGTCCATTGTCGGGAATCCGCTGCCGTAAATGATACGTTCCGCGCCATACTTCTCCGCCAAATCGTAGATGCCCTCGGGCACCCAGTAGCCCATCAGTTCAAAATAGAAGTTGGGATAGTTCTCCAGAAGTGGGCGTATGTTCCTGTCTGTCCCCCACTTGCCGCTGGCGCTCATCGAAAGGAACACATTGTTGGGGAACGTGGCCATGAACTCATACATTTCCTTCCACTTGCCCTTGAAGCCGTCCAGCAGGACAGGCACCCGCCTTTCAGCGGCGGCGTCCATGATTCGGCCTATAGTCAGCCTGTTGGGAAGAAAGCGGTGCAACTCCGGCAGCAAGGTGATGGCACCGATGTTGTTCTCCTTCATCTGCGCGAAGAAGTCATCCGGCTTCGGCACCTCGTCGCACTGGTCAGGCAATATGCACCATACGCCCACAAGACGCTCCTCGCCGCGAACTGCCTTGGCTATGTAGTCATTGGTGTAAACGGCGTTCTGGAATTTCATGAAGCTGCGCACCAACGCCTTGTCAACGCCGAAGTAATCCATATCCTTCAGCAACTCATCCTTGTGCACTCCCTGGCCATGCTCGTTTTTGCCAAGGGAGCAGTTTGCATCAAAAAACATCAAATCCTTCATTGCAATCGCCCTAATGTTAAATGGACTAAACACTATGATGTAAAAACACCATATTGTATGCCAATTGTCGTAATTTTCAACCCGTTTTCTTCCTTAAACAGGCCTATAATTCCATTTTTGCTGTGCATTTTCAGAGCTGGCATATAAATTATGCCGTGATTTTTCCAAAACACCTAAAAACAAGGAGATCTAATAATGCTGAAAAAACTGTTCCTGCTCAATCTGCTGCTCCTGGCATTCTGCTGGGGAGACATCGCGCTGGAAGGCAACTTCAACTGGGAAAAGGACGGGAAACCCTACTGCACTGGCATAATGCTGGCTAACTTCGAACTAAAGGAGCCACGCATAATGAAAATCAATGCGGCGCGCATCGAAATCAAAAATCCAAAAATCGACTTCGTGGTGGCGCAAAAGGATCCAGATGCAGGCGAACCAATGAAAGACGCGCCAGACTACAAGATCTGCACAAAAAGGCAAACCGTCAGGGCCTTCATGGAAAATGTCCGCAAGCCAGTGGAAAATGGCGGGCTGGGCCTGAACATGGTGCTGGGCGTAAACACCACTGGCTGGGGGCCATGGCGTGCACCATTCAACCATAAATACGCCGACAAACTCGGGCTGGTGGTGTCCGCTGGAACTCTGGTGTCCCCACCAATACCCAAACCAAGCAAAATGGCCTTCGTAATATACAAGGACCGCAGCTGCAAAATACAGTTCACACCAGAGGACTTCGACATTTCAAATGTGTATTACGCAGTCTCGGGCTTCGGGGAAATCCTCAAGGAAGGCGAATGCAAGGGCGACAAGGCACTCCACCCACGAACTGGCTTCGGCATATCCAAAGATGGAAAATACATGTATATAGTGGTAATCGACGGACGCCAGAAAGGATACTCGGAAGGATGCACCACCCTGGAAGTCGCACAGTTGCTCAAGCATTTCGGCGCATGGAACGGCATGAACATGGACGGCGGCGGCTCCTCCACACTGATGATCCTGGACGAAAACAAAAAGCCAAAGATGCTCAACCACCATAGATTCGGCAGCGAACGCTCAATCGCCTGCCCATTCGGCTTCATCCTGAAGGAATAAGTGGACTGTGGGGGGAGTGCATAATTGCATCGCAGAAACGTCATTCAAGTAGCCCACATAACAATACCCTTGCATTACACACCCCTGTTATTGCATTTTATGTATTATTATATTCAATATTAAGATTTTAATTGTATTGTTTTAGTAAGAAATGAAATATCATATTTTCCTTTTATTAAAATTACTAAATCAATTCTAAAAACACCACTATATGACTTGATTTATGCAAAC
>JAFZZD010000300.1 GCA_017615955.1 Victivallales bacterium | reverse complement strand
TATAATGCCACTGGCGCGTTTTCGCCAAGGCAACCTGAGTGGGCGCCGCCTCGGCGCCCACATTTTAGCGTGCCCCGCCGCCAGCGCCGCCTCTGTTGCCGCCCGTGCCGCCTCTGTTGCCGCCGCGCATTCCTGGCGGACGCATCATGAAGGGGTTGTTCACCTGCTGGCCACCGCCCTTGAGTTCTGCCTCTGTCATGATGCCTATGGCGATTTCATCCCCTTCCTTCAATTCGCTGTCAATCTGGTAGTTGATGCTGTCGCTTATTCCGAGTTTCACCTTTACGGGTTCAATTTCGCCATCAGGCTTCACGCGCCACACGGCGGACCTGAAGTCCTGCGGCAGCTCGTTCTTCTTGAAGCGCAATGCAGCAGCTGGCACGCAGAGGCAATCCTTGACTTCCGCAACTATGATGGAGAGCGTGGCGGTCATGCCTGGGAAAAGCAGTCCTTGCTTGTTGTCAGCCTCCACAATAACTGGGTATGTGACCACATTGGAAGAAGTCACCGCAGCCAGTCGTATCTGCTTCACCGTTCCAGTAAAGGGACGCCGATATGCATCAACCGTGAAGCGCACAGTCTGCCCCACCTTAAGCTGCCCCACATCCGCCTCGGGTATGCTGGCCTCGACCTTCACCTTGGACAAATCCGCCGCAATCTTGAACAAGGTGGAGGCATTCATATTGGAAACCACGGTCTGCCCCTCATCGACAGAACGGTCGATGACCACGCCAGTCACAGGTGACTTGATGGTGCAGTATTCCAGATTCGTCTTGGCCTGCTTTGTGTTGGCCTTGGCGTTATCGATGGAGGCCTCGTTGATCTTGATGTCCGCCTTCAGTTTATCCCGCACAGCAAGAGCTGAATCGTATTCCGAAGCGGAAATCATCTCCCTGTCCAGCAATGCCTTGAGGCGTGTAAGCTCCTTTTCAGCCAATGCCAGCTCCGTCTTTGTCTTCTCCAGATTCGCCATGGAGGACTTCAGTTGTGCGCTCGCTGCCGCGAAACTGGCCTCGTATGTGGCAGGATCTATCAGCGCCACAATATCGCCTTCCTTCACATTGGAGTTGAAGTCCGCATTCAGCTGCATGATCTTCCCAGTGACCTGCGTGCCCACCTCCACTTCCTTCATGGGCTGCACAGTGCCTGTGGCGGAAACCTCCTGGGTGATTGTCCCCAGCATGACCTTTGCCTTGCGGTAAACCACCTTCTTTTCCTTGGGAACGGACTGCTTCTTCTTCCAATACCAGTACCCGCCGCCCGCAATGGCCAAAACCAGAATGATTGCGATGAACTTCTTCATTATTTGTTCTCCTCCTTCTTTTCTTCGATTTCAGGTAAAGTAAAGTCCCCGGTCAAGTACGCGATTGCCGCCAAGGAATCCTGCCTGTCATAGCGGGCGGAGATCGCCGATGCCTTCGCCTGGGAATGGGAAACCTGCGCATCCGTGCGCTCCACGGACGATGCCTTGCCCACATTGAACTGCTCATTCACCAGATTCAGGTTGTCCAGCGCCAGCTTTTCAGCCAGCGTGGCCACCTCCAGCTGCTTTTCCGCCCGCTGCGCGGTGAGAATTGCCTTGCGCAGCTTCTGGTACAAGTCCTGCTTCCGTGCGGAAACCTGGGTACGCGCCTTGCGCAACTCAATGCTGGCACTCTCAATCTGGCGAAGATTGGTGCCGCCGTTGAAAATCGTCTCAGCCAGACTTGCGCCGCCGCTCAAATTCCAAAGCCAAGGGACGCCCGTATTGCGCCCGCTCAATGTGCCCCCCAGATTCACGCTCAAAGAAGGATACAGCGTGGCGACGCAGCGGTCTACGTAAAGCGAGGCAGCCGCCACCTTTGCGTTCAAGGACGCAAGGGCGGGTTCCTTCTCCTCAGCCAAGGCCATCATCTTGTCCAAGTCCAGCTCATATTCCTTCATCTGCCCCTGCCCCAGCTTGTAAACGGGTTCCTCCGCAAAGCCCAATGCCTTGTTCAAGTCACCCAAGGCATTTTGAATATTGTGGCTGGTTGTAATCTGCGAAAGCACGGCGTTGTTCCAGTCCACTTCCGCCTTCCGCAGTTCGTAGGCATTGCTCTTGCCAACCTCCTTCTTCAACTTCACCTGCTCCAAATGCTCCTTGTACTGCTCCACTGCCTCCAAAGCCACCTTGTCCAGCTCAATGGCCCGCATCAATTCAAAGAAAGCAGTGCGCACATTGTAAATCGCCAGGGACTGCACATTCCGCAAATCCTGTTCAGCCGCCCGCAGGTTCTCACGAGCGCGCTTCACAGCCGCCTTGGTCTTGCCAAAGTCATATATGGTCCAGTTCATGGAAAGTGAGGCGGACCAATTGCCAGTGTTGCTTGTGGAACGCTGAGCATGCCTGTCAACATTATGGGTATTGCGGCTGTGCGACAAGGAGGAACTCACATTGGGAAGATAGTCGCCGCCCGCCTCACGCACAGCCAAACGCGCCGCCTCCACCGCCTCCTGCGCCAATATCACATCAGGATGGAAGCGCACCGCAATGCTCTCCAATTCACTCAACTGCATTACGCGTTCGGGGACTATGCCAAGCTCCGCCATGGTCACAGTCCTCTCGCCAGGACGCTGGCTTTCCGCCTTCTGCACCTCACGCGCCTGCTTCACCGTACTGCACCCGGCACAAAGCACCGCCGCACACACCAAAGCTGAAAATAACTTGCTCTTCTTCATTGACACCTATTCTTGAAATTCATTTTTCAAACAAATGTTTACACGCAAAAACGCAGAAAACCCACATTTATTGTGCGAAAACCGTGCAATAATATAAAAATCAACGGCTATAATGAAAGTGCAAGATATTCATTTAATGGCACACCTCATAAAGCCTTCTTAACGTGGGTAAGTAATGACCATGTGTTCGGCTAGGAGCCACGCATTCAGGACGCAGGATTTTCCTGCAACCTTTATATCGGCACATCCAGAAGCTACTGGAAGTCACGCGTCCTGAGTGCGCGGCTCCCAGCCGCGCACACGATTATTGCCTACCCTCATGGGAAACATAACGCTTTCTAAAAGAAGCTAAATGAACACCACTTTAAAACATCCTGTCAAAGGCATCGGGCTTGAGGTCACTCCAAATCTTTTCCATCGTCTCTTCCATCTGTCGCTCAAGTTGCTCCAGGCGTTCTACAAAGGACTTCAGGGACTGGCACAAATCAGCGTTTTTCTGATATTCCTCGCCGAGGTTATAGATTTTGGACTGAAGTTGTTCGCCTTCCGCCTGCATTTCAACCCGTCTGCGCTTCAAACGTTCCTTTTCGGCGGGCTTGTTTTTCAACTGGTCGAGACTTGCGCGAAGCTGCTTGCATTCATCCTTTTGCCTCCCAATTTCCGCCTCCAGCTCTCGCGTTCTTTTTGCTGAGTTCTCCAGAGTTTTTTTATGCGAAGCCTTAGCCGCCTCCATCTCCTTTTCCACCGCTACCAGTTCCGCCTTGCGTTTCTCTATTGCCTGTTCCAAATCACGATTCTCCGCATCCAGGAGGCGTAAATCCTTAGGACCACTGTCACTCTCCTCCAACTGCGCATCCAAATTGCACAGCTCTTCGTAATTACGCACCAACTGCCTTGCCAGGATATTTGTGCTATGCGTCAAATTATCCCGCTGAATCAACTGCCTGATTTGCTCCCTGTCCATAGTCATCCTCCCTATTGCTCATATTTCATCGTTTCGAGTTCTTTGGCAAGCCTCTTGTATTCAGCAAAAAGTCTGGCTCGTTCCGAACTGCCGCTTTCACCAAGTTCTGTGAACAACTCTTCAACAAAACGAATCTTCTGCAAAAGCCCTGGCTTCAATCTCATTGCACGCTCAAGCCTCCCCTGCAAGTTCTTCACCTCTTTTGGAAGCGCCTCGCTATCATTCACTGAATTCCGCTTCACCTCATTATCCTGCTGTAGCTGCGCTATCTCCAAGTTGAGTGCAGTAATTTCGCTCAAAATCGGGGCAATCTTCCGTTTCGCCTCATCCAGCTGATGCATCAACTGGCTTTTATCACGCCGAAGCACATCCAGTTCTTCTTCCTTCGTTGCCTCATCGCGGACGGCATCATCCTCTGCCTTCTTCAGCCTTCCAGCCTCATTCCGCGCCTCCGCCTGCGCATTCGCCAAATCCTTGTCCCTATCAGCAAGGCTTGCTTTCAGCTCCTTATTCCTCTTGCGTTGCTTCGCGAGAGCCTCTCCCCAAGCCTTCTGCTGTTCGTTCTGATTGCCGACCTGCCCTTTGATTTTGCCTAATTCCTCTCGCAGCCAATTCAACTCTTCAATATATGTTTGTCCCATCTGCTCTATGCCTCCTTGCCACTTTCAGGCAAATCCTTTTCCACATCAATGTTTTTCAGCATTTCAGCGGTCAGTTCGCGCTTCTCATCCAACAGTTCCCCGAAGCGTGTGCAACGCGCATCCATCATCTGGTTGAAAATGCCGTTCACGGCAAAGGCATTGCCAAAATTCACACCAGCCGCACGACGCATCCTGACCAGTCGCGACAGTATCTTCTTCTCAAACGCCTCAAGCTGTTCTTCTGGAATCAAATAGTGCTCTTCAGCAAGACGACGCTTCAGTATTTCAAGGCACTCCGCATCAGTGTAGTCGGGGAAGCGGATGCTCTGGCTGAAATAGTTCGCCAGTTGCGGATTGGAGGCGAGGAACTTCTCCAGTTTAGCCTCATTCCCTGAAAGAAGAAGGATAGTCGTGGCGTTCTTGGCGTCCGACAGCCCTCCCGCAATCGCGTCAACAGCCTCCATGCCAAAGGAATCCTGGCTGGAAAGGCCCTCGGGAACAAGCCCGTAGATCTCGTCTATGAGCACCACGCTGTCGGCACTGTCCTCGAACATCTTGTTTACCTTGTCCTTGGTTTGCCCGACATACGAGCCCTTCAAATCCACGCCACGCCAGATGCGCAGCTTAGGGTGAGCCACAATACCCAGTGCACAGAAAATCTCCGCCATATACTTCGCCATGCTCTTCTTGCCCGTGCCCACGTTCCCCAGCAGACAGGTGTGGTTGTTGCCAGAACTCGCCGGAACACTCAACAGGTTGGCGCGCAGCCGACCGATGCGTATGCGATTGGCAAGCAGCATGATGTGCTCCTTGACCGAGGCCAGCCCAACATACTTCTCATTCAACTCCTGCATGATCACGTCGTAGGACCTTACCACGGTGGATTTTTCCAG
>JAFZZD010000038.1 GCA_017615955.1 Victivallales bacterium | reverse complement strand
GACTAGCCTTCCACACATCACAGCCACACTGCCGCCCGCACGCCATTGCCAGCCGCGCCTACGGCCAACCTACCTTATGAACACGTTGCTCATTATTACTTTAAATATGACCAACAACACAACAAGCACCACTACCGCGCCGATGCCGATGCCGATCCACTTGAGGATGGACTTCCAATTATCAGCCACCTCGGCCTTGATATTATCTGGCACATCCTCTATCTTTTCCTTTTGCTTCCTCTTTTCGATTTCACGCTCCGCCTGGCGCTCCCGTTCTATGCGCTCACGCTCGGAGGTCATCTCCTCCTCAGTCAGCAGTTGCGTGGTCTGCAAAGGCTCCGACACAGAAATTGTGCGGCTCCAAAGCACAGTGCCCTCCCTGACATCCTCAATAAAGAGTTGAACCTCCGCATTAAGAGTGCTGCGCACAATCTTTTGGCGCTTTTCACTATCCAGTATGACTTCAACCACACGTTGTGACAAATCACGCACTGCGCCGTACAAAAACGCGTCCGCATCGCAATGCCCTTCCCGAATAAGTCCGCGGAACTGCTGCACTGATGAAATCCTATTATGCTTTGGGGTATATGACGTTTCAGTCAGCATGCCGACAGCAAGTCCAGTCATATATTTGTCAATGTCACCTGCCAGGTCAACAACCGCGACGCTCCGCACCTTTGTCATGCGAGCCGCCACCGCAGGTTCCCTCAAAGAGGCCTTTCCCTCCTCAAAGCCCTTCTTAAGCAACTGCCTCAACTCAGGTGTAATGCTTACAATGCCTTGAAGCTTGGAGTCCTTGTAAATGCGCCTGGCGAATGTGCCGCCCCACAGGTGGCGACGGGTGGCAAGTTCCGTGGCATGTATGTCAATTTCCGCATAGACACGTTCGCTGTTTGCATCCAAGGCCGTGACCATTCCATAAACCAGCACCTGCGCCGACTTCAATTTTCCGAATTTGAGCAGTGTCGCTGGGTCGAGGATATCGTCCTTCCTTTCATTCCAGGCGACTTCCTTTATGATCTCATCCCACATTGGGTCTTCCTTTCCCTCCAGGCAGACAAGCCCTGCGGAAGTCAGCATATTCTTCACGCGCCCAGTCAAGATGCCAGTGGAATCCTGCAGAAACGGAAGAACCGCCACTGCCTTGCCACGAAATGCGCCTTGGGGAATGGCGGCCTTCGCCTCCTCCAGCGCGCCATTCAAGGCATCGCGCATATATTCGCTGTCATCAGCCCTCAAGCCAACGCAAAGCAACATCAAACTCAATGCAAAAAACAAAATTCGCTTCATTTCCATTTCTCCTATTCCATATAGTTTTTACCTTATCTCACCTGCTTGATGCCGCGCACACGCAAAACCGCCTCATTGACGATGCCGTGAGGATATGTCCCCTTCAAATACACCACACGATATTGGCACTGTCCTGCTGGCGTATTATGCAAAATGCACTTTGCGCTGACAACCCCTTTCATCTCCATAAAGCACTGCCCAATCGCCTTCACGTTGTACGCATCCCTCTGCTCAAGGGGTACAAGGCTCATCACCGGCCTTGGAAGAGCGAATGTTATGACCGCTACATCGTATTCCTCGCTGGCAATACGCCGGATGCATTCCTTTGCCCAGGCTACGACTTCCCTTACGGCGGGAGCCTCGAACTGCGAAACTGCGGCGGCGCCCAGCTTGCGCGTTCCCTTCAGGTAGATTTTCCTGGTGTCCAGTATGTTCTTTTCTCTAGTTGAGCGCATCTCCAAATCGATGACAGCGTTCAGCCGGCGGTACTCGCCATCCACATCGACCAGCTCCAAAGCCACGTTCACAGAAATCTCCACATCACCTTCCCACTTCACAACACGTGCCATGTCCTTGGCAATGCCGCCGCAGGCACCCTTCGCAATTTGCGTCGCCAGATCATTGGCCTCCTTATTGCCGCCACTGCAGTCCACCCTTACTTCAATCAAATCCTTGACGTTGCCAAGAGCCTCGACCGTTTCGGGAATTGCGCTCCCGTCGTTCTTCAAAACAGTCTGTGTGCTTTTTCCCGAGGAGAGCATGGTTCCGCTCTCGACCCTTGGGCCATTCTGGCACCCAACCAGCACCGCCGCCAACACAAAAATCAAAGTCCACTTCATTCCCATCACCTCTAAATTAAATTTCAACCTTTGAAAACTTGTAACTGTTCAGAACCCATCTTTAACGCAGAGGCGCAGAGGCGCGCAGATTACATTATCCATACGATAAACGCAGGAAAGGCAAAAGTCACAGTTCAAGTTTC
>JAFZZD010000299.1 GCA_017615955.1 Victivallales bacterium | reverse complement strand
GGACCGCGCTGCGGTCCCTGCCAGGGCATGATGCTGGCCTTTGCCATGGCTTTGCACAGGAGAGGACCGCAGCGTCGCTTTGCTGCTTTCATTACCTACCTTCATGGGGAACATAGCTTTGTGGATTAATGCCCGGACGATGCAGCGCCGATTGGCATTGCCGAATGCATTGTCCACTTGGAGAACATGGGGATGAAAAAACTGGCCTTCATTTATGAGAGGGCACTTGCGAAAAATAATTGCGCCATTATCTTGTCTTTGATTTTGTGGGGAGGAGGCTAGCTTTGGCAGGATGTGTATGTTCAATATCAGGTACAATGAGGGCATGAATTATGAAGACTGATTTACCGATTACCTATGGCTTGAGGTGGAATGTTGTTTCAAAGGAGTTGCTTCCAGTGGTGATGGAAGTGGTGGCGTCGTATGGAATACGCAATATTGTGCTGACGGATGCGACGGTGTACCGCCTAAGCGACCTGGATATGCATGAGTTGTTCCTTAAGTCGGCGCAGGCGGCTGGCTTGACATACGTGGATGCCCATGCCCCCTTGGCGGAAACAGAACTGCTGGGGCTTCCACCGGAGAAGAACCGCAACGCCATGCTGCGCAGTGCGGAGAACACGCTGCATCTCGCGGCGGAATTTGGATGCAAGACCTGCACATTCCATTGCTGGAACTGGCGTCCCGACACCCACGATGCCGAAGAACGCTTCGGCTTTGTGTGCGACAGCCTGGAGCGGCTTCTGCCCGTAGCTGAGAAGACTGGCGTGATCATCGCGCTGGAGAATGTATGGTCCCCGCCATGCACGGCGGACATGCTGGTGCGCGTCATGAAGCACTTTGATTCGCCATGGCTGGGGCTATGCTATGATTCGGGACATGCGTTTATCTTCGACTATGGCAGAAACGATCCCGCCAGGTCCTGCGTCCTGAAAAGCTGGAAATGCCCTGTGGAGGAGATACCCTGGGACGGTATGATGCTGGAGAAGATGCAACCCTGGATTGTGAATTGCCATCTCCATGACAACCATGGCTACGATGACGAGCATCTGCTGCCAGGGCAGGGCTTGATTGACTGGAAGAAGGTCACAAGCCTCCTGCTAGCCGCCCCAAGGCTCCAGTGCATACAGAGCGAGGTGATTGTCAAGTGGGAGGAGGGACAGGTCAAGAATCTCAAGAGCAACTTTGAGAAGATCTTCGACTGATGGCGTGGATATGCCATTATGCCTCGCCCCTGGGCGGTATGACCATGGCGTCCGACGGCGAGGCCCTTGTGTCCCTGTGCTTTGACGGGCAGAGGCATTTCTCCTCCGCGCTTCCGCCAGGCGCCGTGGAGGGCAGTCTGCCCGTATTCAATATGACAAGCAGGTGGCTGGACATGTACTTCGGCGGGAAGGAACCCGATTTCATGCCGCCGCTTAATATGCAGGGGACCGATTTTCGACAGGCAGTCTGGAAAATACTGCTGGACATACCCTACGGCAAGACCATGACATACGGTGAAATCGCCGCCAGGCTTGCCAGGGAGCGTGGGCTGAAGGCAATGTCCGCCCAGGCAGTAGGGGGTGCGGTGGGGCATAATCCGATTGCAATCATCGTGCCATGCCACCGCGTGATTGGCGCCGCAGGGAAAATGGTGGGCTACGGCGGCTGCATTCACAGGAAAATCGCCCTGCTTGAAATTGAAGGAACCAAGGAGAGATGACAATGGAATTGAACATGGCGAAAATACACTCCTTTGCGCAGTTCTGGCTGCGTGAATACCAGGAGCTGCCGCCTTTGGAGCAATGCTTGTGTGGACGTTTTCCTGACATCTGCAGGGCAATGGGCTTCGAGATGGACAGCGGGGAAAGTCTGCGCAAGGCGTTTCCCGAAATGAGTTCACTGGGGAACCTTGATGTATTTGAGCGGATTGTGGGTAAGATTGACGATGTGCAGATGCTGGGCAATGCGATTTTCTCGCAGTTCTATGATGTTACCCATTTGAAGCATGAAGCCCTGTGCACACCAGAAAACCAGCGCTGGTTCTGCCTGGCATTTGCCCGTCTGGCTGAACTTACCGCAGGGGCGCCTCCTTTGCATGTGGCCTGCGAGGCCATGACTGGAGACATCACGCGCCTTGAGGTGGACGCCATCGTGAACGCGGCCAACTGCGGGTTGCTCGGCGGCGGTGGAGTGGATGGTGCAATTCACCGCGCGGCGGGAAAGGAACTTTTTGAGGCCTGTCTGCGACTGGTGGAGAAGTTGCCGGGCAGGCCTGGGGAAACTGGGCAGGCATATCTTACGGAGGCGGGCAGGCTGCCCTGCAAGTATGTCATACACACGCCAGGACCTGTCTATCGGGATGGAAAGCACGGTGAGCCTGAATTGCTTGCCCGCTGCTATGAAAACAGCCTGCGCCGTGCCGAGGAGATGGGGTGCGCCAGTATTGCGTTCCCCTGCATATCCACTGGTGTCTATGGCTATCCCAAGGAGGAGGCCGCGCAAATCGCTGTCAACACAGTGCAGTCATTCTCGCCAGTGTCGCTGGAGAGGGTGGTGTTCTGCTGCTTCGAACCAGGCGATGAGGCGATATATAGGCGCATCATCGGCAGTAGGTGAGCGTGGCATAAAGCCATTTATGTGTGCACGGCCAAGTTTGGCCGT
>JAFZZD010000037.1 GCA_017615955.1 Victivallales bacterium | reverse complement strand
GGCTGGTCTTCTCAACTTCCTCATGGTGCGCAGCCACCGCATTGATTATATCCTCCTCCTCGCCGGCGCGCTTCAGCAAATCAGCGCCAATCATGGCATGGGTGCCTTCCACCTCGTGGTCCACCGCCTTGCCGATATCATGAAGAAGACCTGCGCGGCGGGCCTTGCGCTCATCCAATCCCAGCTGCGCGGCTATCGCGCCCATCATGGACGACACCTCGATGGAGTGCATAAGCACGTTCTGGGAGAAGCTGTAGCGGTATTTCAAACGCCCCAGCAGTTGTATGATGTTCTGGCGCAGCCTGGTCACGCCTGTTTTAGCGACCGCCTCCTGGCCTGCCTTGTGTATCTCCGCCTCCACATCCTTCTTCATCTTGGCAACGATTTCCTCCACGCGGGCAGGATGTATGCGGCCGTCCGACACCAGTTTCTCCATGGTAAGGCGGGCGATTTCCCTGCGGACGGGGTCGAAGCAGGAGATCACCACTGCCTCTGGCGTATCGTCTATCAGCACATTTACGCCGGTGGCCGCCTCTATGGTGCGTATGTTCCTGCCTTCCCTTCCAATGATGCGCCCCTTCATCTCGTCATTTGGAATCGGAATCGTGTAGGTCGTATGCTCGTATGCGCAATCGCCAGCATAGCGCTGCATGGCATTCACCATGATCTCCTGCGCCTCCGCCGCCAGCATCTGCTTGTTTTCCTCCTGGTAACGACGAATGAGCACACCGCGCTCGGCCTCCATGGTGCCTTCCAGTTTCTCCAGCAACTGGCTGCGTGCCTCTTCCTGCGTCAGATTCGCGACTTTCTCCAGTTCCTCTATCTGCTTGGAAACCCGCTCCGCCAAGGCATCTTCCTTGCTTTTCATGGCAAGTGACCTGGCCTTAAGTTCCTTGTCCTGCCTGTCCAATTCCAGAGAGCGCTGCTCCAGCTGCTCCTGCTTCTTGTCCAGGTTGTCCTCGCGGGAGCTAAGGCGGCTTTCCAGTTTCTGCACCTCGCGGCGCCTGTCCGCAGTGTCCTTTTCGAACTGGTCGCGCATGGCGATGAGTTCTTCCTTGGCCTTGACCTTTGCCTCCTTGATGATGGTCTCCGCCTCAAGACCCGCCTTCTCCTTGATCAGCTTTTCCTCTTCATGAGCGCCCTCAAGAATCTTCTTGTCCGCATCACGCCTGCTCCATTTTGCAATGATGAAGCCAAGCAGCACACTGAACGCCACCACCACGAGCCAAGGCAAAACCTGCAGCCAGGGTCTCTCCTGGCCTCCACTTTCAGCAAGCTGCGCCAACGGCACAGCCAACGCCCCTCTTCCAAAGAGGCAAACACTACTTAAAATTGACATAGAAAAGATTTTCCTTCCAGGAATCGCGTCCCTGATTTATCAAGAGGCTTTGCATGCCTCGTTAGTTGACCTTGGCAAGACCCGTCTCCGTCAGCAGATAATCCATTCTGACATCGTGCTCCTCGGCTGGAAGCCAGTCGAACACCCGCTCCTCGTATGCAATGCCTATCTTCAGCGCATTGCTACCAGCCAGAAGCCTGTCGTAATATCCTGCGCCTCTGCCCAGGCGTTCACCATTCCTTGCAAAGCCCAAACCAGGCACCAGCCAGATGCCTCCGCCCTCAAAGAGGAATGGCGCATCCCTTCTTGGCAAGCTTGGCAATGGTTCGGCTATGCCGTAGTTGCCCACACAAAGCCATTCGCCATCCAGCCCGCCTACTTGGGCAAGACTGTAAATGCCCTTTTCCTTCTCAAACACTGGCAGATAAACAGTCCTCCCTTTATGTAGCCAGTATTCAAGTATTCCCCTGCAGTCAGGCTCGTCCGCCATCGGCATATATCCCACCAGACTGGCATAATCGCCCTCAAGTTCCATGAAATGCTCCAGCCAAAGCCCCGCTTCCAGCGCCTTCGGGACAGACTGCCCACGAATACGCCGCCGAAACTCCGCCTTCGCCTTCAAGACCTGCTCGTTCTGCTTCTCGGCTGGCATCGCATACGCGTCCGACTTGGATATGAAATCACACTAACAGATTCGGTTCTTGTTACTTAAAACAAAAATTGGGCATAACATACCATTTGCATACACAAAGTCAAACAAAAATC
>JAFZZD010000298.1 GCA_017615955.1 Victivallales bacterium | reverse complement strand
TTTAGATTGCAGCTCATACCATTGACCTCCTTGTCTTGGCAACCAGGCTATACATAATTGGAATCAAGACCAGCGTCACCAGCGTTGAGATGCTGAGACCGCCTATGATGGCGATGCTTGCCAGCACACTGGCCATGTCCGGCTACAATATGGCGGACACCTTCTTCGTGGGGCAAATCGGCGGCGAGGAGCCACTGGCGGCAATGGGATACACATTCCCCGTGGTCATGCTCGTATGCTGCATCTTCCATGGTTTCGGCGGCGGATGCATGACCACCATGGCCCAGGCTTTGGGCAGAGGCGACATGGACGAGGCGTCGCGCATCGTCACCACTGGAATGCAAATACTCCTGATTATTTCCCTTGCGCTCGCCACCATCGGCATAATCAGCGCGGACTTCATATTCGGCCTCATGGGAGCCAAGGGAAACACGCTGGCCCTAGTGAAATCATACATGAACGTGTGGTTCATGGGCTGCCTCACATGCAGCCTGGCCCTGGAGTGCAACAAAATCCTCATCGCGGCAGGCAAGCCACGCATCTCCAGTTTCATGAACATGCTGGGCATGCTCATCAATGTGGTGCTGGACCCGCTGATGATCTTCGGCGGCGAAACATGCCTGAAGCATACGCTTGCCCACACGCCAGAGGCACTGCACTGCATCGTGCGCCCTGTGATGTCCCTATTCCTCTTCTTGGTACCCAACGGCATACGCGGAGCGGCCATCGCAACCGTCATTTCACAATGCGTGTCCGCAGTATCACTGGTGTTCATCCTGTACCACCTGCGCCTGCTGAGATTCCAGAAACTGCCATGGGACACATTCCTCAAGACTGGGCGGCTTATCATGACCTACGGCATACCCGCCATGCTCAGCATGTTGCTCTTCCCCATCGGCAACAGCATCACCACCTGGGCCACCTCCCATTTCGGTGACGTGGCAGTTGCCGGTGTTGCCGCGGCCAACCGCCTGGAGAACATAGCCTTCGTGCTGCCCATGTCCTTCGGCATTCCACTCATGCCGTTCATCGCCCAGAACTACGGCGCAAAACTGTACTCCAGAGTGCGCTTCTGCTTCAAGTTCGCGGTCAGTTTCGCATTCATCACGCTCAACACCGCCGCCCTCATACTCTTCTTCTGGGGCAGGCACATCATCGTCCACTTCACGCCAGAACCAGCCGTGCAGGAAGTCATGGTGTACTATATGCGCATCGTGCCCTTCGGCTTCGCGCTGATTGAGATCATGCGCTTCTCCGGCTTCGCGCTGGTTGGCTGCGGCTATCCCATCAGGGACACCATCCTCAAATGCATTCGCGTCTGCGGCATCATGATCCCAATGTACTTTCTGACCCAGTATTTCCACTGGTACGAGGGCATATTCTACTCCAGGCTTACAACCGACCTGCTGGGCGGCGCAATATGCTTCGCCGTCGCCTGCGCCATGATACACAAACTACCAAAACAGGACGGCGTTGACGCAGTCCGCTAACAATCAATCCAGGAGAAAACAAATGAAACGGATGTCTCTGTTAATTCTGACCATTGCCGCGCTGATTTTCTGCGCAAGCCAGAACCTTTCAGCGCAAAACCAAAAGGAGAAAGACAAAATGCCAATGCAAAAGACCTACGAATTCATCAAGGCGGCGAAGACCTACTACATCGCCACAGTTGAAAAAGACCAGCCCAGAGTGCGCCCATTCGGCACAATACACATCTTCGAGGGTAAACTCTACATACAGACTGGCCGCAAGAAGAACGTGGCAAAGCAACTGCTGGACAACGGAAAGACCGAACTCTGCGCCATGAAAGGCGACGAGTGGATACGCGTCTCTGGAGAACTGGTGGACGACAACCGCCGCGAAGCAAAGGCCTCCATGCTGGAGGAATACCAGATGCTAAAGTCAAGGTACTCCGCCGATGACGACAACACAATGGTCCTTTACTTCAAGCCAGGAACAGTCACTGCCACTATCTATTCCTTCAGCCACGAACCTATTGTCATGACATTCTAACGATAGCGCCGCCCCTCGTAGG
>JAFZZD010000297.1 GCA_017615955.1 Victivallales bacterium | reverse complement strand
GGCCTCCTTATGCTCCTTGCCTTGAACAACAGCCGCATGGCATTCCCGCGTCCTGATGCGCGGCCCATGGCCGCGCAGAACCCGCGCACATATATTTTGCCGTGTTATTTCTAGCAGTAATGCCGCCATGCACTATATTATGGCGAAATTGTGATTTTGTACTTTTACAAACGAGAGAGAAGGAAGAAAAATGTCTGATATTCCAACAGATGCGGCCATTCCAGAGGCCAGTGACTTTATCAGGGAAATTGTGAATGCCGACATAGCGTCTGGCAAATACAAGATGGGTGACATACGCACACGTTTTCCACCAGAACCCAATGGCTATCTGCACATAGGGCATGCCAAGGCATTGTGCGTTGATTTCGGCATTGCCCACGACTATCATGGCAAGACCACACTGCGCATGGATGACACCAATCCCGCCAAGGAGGACACCGAGTACGTGGAGGCTATCAAGGAGGACGTGCATTGGCTGGGCTTCGAGTGGGAAGGCGAGGTGCGCTATGCCTCGGACTACTTTGAGAAGATGTACGAATACGCCCTGATCATGATTGAGAAGGGGCTTGCATACGTTGATGACCAGAGCGTGGAGGAGATTTCCGCTACCCGCGGCACCTTGACCGAACCTGGCAAGGAAAGCCCCTGGCGCAATCGCTCCGTGGAGGAGAATCTGGATTTGTTCAAGAGAATGCGGGCTGGCGAATTCGCCGACGGCGAGAAGGTGCTGAGGGCCAAGATTGACATGGCCTCGCCGAACTTCAACCTGCGTGACCCTGTCATGTACCGCATTCTGCACAAGCCGCACCACCGCGCTGGCGACAAGTGGTGCATCTATCCCATGTACGATTGGGCACACGGCCTGGAGGATTCCATAGAAGGCATAACCCACTCCCTTTGCTCATTGGAGTTTGAGAACCACCGCCCCCTGTACGACTGGTTCCTGCAGCCATTGCCAGTGCACCGCCCCCAGCAGATTGAATTCTCGCGTCTGAATCTGAACTACACCGTGATGAGCAAGCGCAAACTGCGCCAGCTGGTGGAGGAGAAGCATGTGGCGGGCTGGGATGATCCTCGTATGCCCACCCTGTGCGGCCTGCGTCGCCGCGGCTATACGCCCACTTCCATTCTCAGCTTCATGAAGCTGGTGGGTCTGACCAAGTTCAACGGCCTTACCGACTATGCCGTGCTGGAAAGCTGCCTCAGGGACGAGCTGAACAAGACGGCGCCCCGCTACATGGCTGTGCTGCACCCACTGAAAGTCACCATCACCAACTATCCAGAAGGACAAAGCGAAATGCTGGAGGCCGTGAACAATCCAGAGGACGAGAGTGCAGGCAAGCGCAATGTGTGCTTCAGCAGAGACCTCTACATTGACAGCGATGACTTTGCGGAAAATCCGCCGCCGAAGTACTATCGCCTGGCGCCAGGGCAGGAAGTGCGTCTGCGTTGGGGCTACATCATCAAGTGCAATGAGGTGATCAAGGACGAGCAGGGCAACGTGGTGGAACTGCGTTGCACATACGATCCAGAGACCAAGGGCGGCAATCCCACCGATGGCCGCAAGGTGAAGGGCACCATACACTGGGTGGAGG
>JAFZZD010000036.1 GCA_017615955.1 Victivallales bacterium | reverse complement strand
TACGGGCAGGGCTGAAGTCCCCTTGTACTTGAAATAGGTGTAAGTGCCGTCGCCATTGTAGTGGGCAAGCTGGACCTCCGCGTGCGTTGGCAGCTTGTTGACGTCATCTACTTCAAGCAAGTTGAACGAAATGGTCTCGCCATCGGCCGTCATGTTCGTGCCGTCAATCAGTGCAATCTGCGTCGCAGTCGCCACATCAAATGTCCTGTTGCTGGAAACAAGGCGGTTTCCCTCCTGGTCGAATGCCACTACCCACCATGTGTAGCGATTGGCGGCAAGTGTCATGTCAAGGCTGTTTTCCACTGTCTCCATTTCGCTTCTTTGCCCTGTTGTGATGTTTATCAGGTGGAATATATAGCTGACTGCCGTATTGACCTTCGGCCATCTGAAAGTGCAGTTTGTGGATGTCAGCGTCTCGCCAGCTTCGGGAGTGAATACTCCGTCTTCGGGCCAGGCCAGTGGGGTGAAGTATCCGTCTGTCTTGAATTGCTCGCTGGTGTATTCCTCCGATTCACCTTTGGGGTTTATGCCAACTAGCTTGTAGTAGTATGTGCCAGCGAAGCGGATGCTGTCCTCCAGCTTTGCGGATGGCGCGATGAAATCGCTGCCATTCGGCGCAAATGTGCCTTGAATCACATGGTCAGGAAGCGTGTATTCTACATTGTAAAGGAAAAGTTTGTATTTGGACGCCATTGGCGCCTGGATTGCCAGGTTGAACATGCCAGGCGATGTTTCCTCAAATGCCAGGGATGGACGTTCTGGCGCATCGTATGCCTCCACTGCCAATTGTGTATTATCATCAACGCAATTGACGGTGGCATCCACCTCGTTGTCTATGATTGGATGAACGGCCACGCTCCAGGTGGAGCCAGAAGGAAGCCCTTCGCAATCTGAATTGTAGTAGTCCGCCGGCACCAGGTTTCCAATTACATTGTTTATTGTTACAGTAGCATCGCCTGAACGCAACACCACCTGATGGCGGTCATGGGTGGCGCAGTCAATCGCAAATGTGGGATACCATGGCGTCGAGACAATATGGAATGCCACTGCGCATTCCTTGCTGGTTTGCGGTGCCACTCCGTCATCTGTGACGGTGAATGAGAAACTTGCCTCCTTGTCCATCAGTGCCGCAATGGCATCCATGTCAAGTTGAGCCAAGGTGTATGTCGCAACCACATTGCCGCCTGAAATCTCCAGCTGCAGACTGGTGATGTGCTCCGCCAGTTCGCCATTCATGACTGGCGAGCCTGTGGATAGGACAAGTGCCTGCCCACTTTCGTCAGAACTCTTGCCTGGACGTGTCGCCCAGGCCGCAGTCTTGTTGCTGCCGTCAAAGTCAAGCGGATTCAGATAAATGTCCGCCACGGCTACAGTGGGCTTTTCATTGACTGGTGTGATGATGAGGCGTATTGGCTGGGAGAGGACGGACTTCTTGTCTGCCCCGTTGGGTTCGCCTTTGTCCGTGGCGCATATCTTGAATGTGGCATTCTCGTCGTCAAGCACCTGGTGTTCCTTGAGAGTGAATGTAATTTCATCGCCGCTGCATGTTATTTCCGCCACGTCAGCAGGAACATTGTTTTCCACTATGGTGTATGACAGGGCGTCGTTGCTGCCGTACTGGATGTCAACGTCCGCAAATGTGACGAAGTGCGACACATTATATTTATGTGTTTTTGCACCATACTGAGCAGTGCTTTCCTCTGCGTTTGAACTGTATTCAGCGAATGTAGCCTGGTTTTCAACCTGCGAGTCAAGCACAGGTGCTGTGTTGGAAACCAGCACTGTCTTTTCGTAGTATTCTTCACTGCTGGCACTTGGCAATTCATCCAGGTATGCTGGATAACTAACGCTGAATGCCCTGATGGAAAGCGTCTGCCCTCTGACAGGCGAAACCGCTTCCGGCACTGTGCAGGGTACACCCTGTGCTGCCATGCGTTCCGCCACGTATGTGCCGTCCAGATAATATTCATAAAGGAATCTGACCTCGTCGCCATCGGGGTCTTCAACATTTGAAGCCTGGACTGTGAAGCCATTTGTGTCATTTGTATAGATGGTGCCTGCCGTTGCCACTGCTGTCGTGACTGCGGGTGCACGGTCCGTGTCTTTTAATTCAAACGACCATAGTTCATAGTTTGCCTCGTTGTCTTCGCCGTCAGTGACGTTTGCGGCAATGCGCACCATGCCGCTGGCTTTGCGGGCGGCACCGTTGAGAAGTTCTGGGGACAAGGTCATGGACACTGACAAAGTCACTTCCCCTGCGCCAGCCGTAGGCAATTCGGTGACGCTCCATGTGCATAATTCGATTGGGATGTCATTCCCGTCTATTGTGGCCGTCAGGTCGATTGCCTTGATGCCGCTTTCATCGCCGCTGTCTGTGTTGTCCTGGAATGTGGCGGACAGCTCAACTTTTGCAGTGCCGTTTTCATCTTCGGCATAGCTTTCCTCGCAGGAACTCAGTGCCTTGACGACAGGCGCACTGTCACCAGGGAGTTTGACCTGTACGTCAGGGGCACTAGTGGAGGTTTCGCAGTTTATGCTGGCTGTGAGACTTCCGCTCCTTGCTTCAATTGCCGGCGTGATAGTCAGCTCTATGTCATAGCCGTTGCAGGATGTGTCTGGATATGTTATGTCAAACCTGTCTTGCTTCTGGGATCCTTTGACGGATTCCTGGGCGGCAGACACCTGTGCAACTGCACCATTGACCCTGGCTGACACGTTCCAGAATTGACCCTGGCTGTATTCGCCACTGTCCATTGGCGGCATGAAAACAGAGAAATGAGTTGGTGCAATGTCCACTTCAGAGGGATATTCAGCCTTGTATGAGATTGTGAATGGCTGGTAGGCTGTCATGGTCTCATCTGTGAATTGTGCCCTTGCCGTGCTTTCCGAGACTAGCCTGAGCATGGGGTCGGTGCTGCTTTCCAGGTGTATCACGCCTTGGGCAGTTCCCGCATTGTTGTCTGTCTTGTGCCTGACTGTGTAGTATAAGCTCACATTGTTGCAGTCTTCTGGCACCGTGAATGAAATGGAGTTTGTGCCAGCGTCTATGGCTGGAACCTGCGCACCTTCAGGTGCTGCGATGCATACGTTGTTTTCATTGAAATATAATACCTGTGGATCGCTTATCGTGTAGGCGCTGGCGTTCACCCCGGTATTATATGTCACGACATTTCCCTGGTACGGTACAAATTTTATGGACGCGGCTTCAGGCGTGCATGGCGCCTCAGCCACATTGTCCTTAATGTATTTTATGTAGTACACTCCTATTGCCAGCGAGCATCCTGTCGTTTTTGCCATGTTGGCGATGGTGGTTCCATTCTCGTCGCATAGCGTAAGTGTCTCGCTGGAGCTAAGTCCTGGCTTGTTCCAGCTTATGCTGACTGAATCAGCAAATGTGTCTTCCACCACCAGAACCCAGGTAAGGCTGCTGGCCTGGCTTTTGTAGTCCTTGGCAAGTTTTTCAAAAGAGGCCAGCGTTCCGCTTGTGTCGCTCTCCAATGTATATTGTGTTTTCCCCGCGCCTCTGAAATAGAGGTAGTTCATGGCGTCTTGCGTCGGTCCGCCTGGCGGCAGGGTTTCATCGTGTTCGTCCCAGGCGTCGCTGTAGTCGGAACCTGTTCCAATGGCCAGTGCATCAGCATTGCCAACTTTGATATTTGCTTCAAAACCATGAATGGCGAGTGGCAGCGCCAGTGCCAGCAGCAATGCGCAAAACAATGTCTTTTTCATTTCGAGAAGCTCCCCTATCTATAGTATGCTACGTCTTAAATCATGTCCGCAATATAAACTGTTTTTCAACTTTGCAAGCATGAAAACATATAATTGAAACGCAAAAAAACGAAAATATTGTTTGCGCCTTTGGGAATGGGCTGTATATTCCGTCAAACAATTATTTAGCCGATACTTTCGAGAGTGCATACCGTGAACAGCAGGCAATTGGAAGAAAAACGATACGTGAGGCATCTTGGTGACTTGGAGGCCTATTGGAGAATGAAGTGCTGGGAATGCCCGTTCTGCCGTATGACGTACAAGATCGAGGAGCTTGAGCCTCTTTCAATGAACAAGTGCAAGAAGTGCTCCCAGGAGTTCTACGTGCCCAGAAAAATCGGGGACTATTATCTGGTGGCGACTTGCGGTGAAGGCGGAATGGGAAGCGTATATGAGGCCGTGTCTCGCCGTTTCCCGCACCAGAAACTTGCCATGAAGCTGCTGTCGCGCCGCGCCCGCGAGAATCCGCCCAACATCAGGGCAATCCTCAATGAGGCGGAGGTAAGCTCCCATTTCCGCGATTCGGAATACATCGCCTCCTCTCTGGACAGCGGTTATATCGAGGACGAATTCTTCATCGTCATGCCGCTGGTGGAAGGCGAGGGGCTGGACAAGAGGATAGAACGTCTTGGTAAACTGCCGCCCCAGGAGGTGCTGGCCTTGACAAAGCACGTGCTTGCCGCAGAGCAGCACATCTACGCAAAGGGCTACCTCTTCCGCGATATGAAGCCTGAAAACATAATCGTCAACAAATATGGCTATGCCATTCTGCTGGACTTCGGTCTCTGCATTCCACTGGAAAAGGCAAAATGCCCTGACGAGGAATTCATCTCTGGATCGCCTTACTATATTCCGCCTGAACGCCTTCTGGGAAACCCTGAAGATGCCAACAGCGAAATATACTCCATTGGAATGGTGATGTACCATGCGCTGACGGGCAGCACCATTTATGATGCGGACGAATTGGAGGCGCTGGCAAGGCGCCATGTGGCAACCCTGCGTGTGAAAAACGCCTCCAAGATGACTGGCATCCCCACCGAAATAGCTCAGCTGCTGGAGGCGATGATCAAGGTGTCCCCGCAGGAACGCCCGCAGACTTTCAAGGAAGTCTTTGACGCAATCTGCAAAATCCAGGAGACGCTTGGAACCTGAATGGGTGTCGCAGTCACGCCCCATGGCTCATTTCCGCTAAGGCAACTTGAGTGGGCGCCGCCTCGGCGCCCACGTAAAAAAAAAACGACTTGCCCGTTTGCAAAAAAAAGGTGATGTCGTATATTTTGTTCCCGCCACGTCGTTGAAATGGAACTTGGCGGCAGGAAAGTTGTGAACCGGGTCAGGTGGGGAACCAAGCAGCCCTAAGCAGCCTACCTGGGCGCCAGGCACTCTGCTTCAACGGCGTGGCTTTTTTATTTACCTCTGCACTCAAACAACACAATTACGGAAACATAATCGATGGCATATCAGGTATTGGCAAGAAAATGGCGTCCCCAGACCTTTGACGAGGTGGTGGGGCAGGAGCATATCAGCCGCACTCTCAAGAACGCCATTGTGAACAACCGCATCGGGCACGCATATCTTTTCGTGGGGTCGCGAGGAATTGGAAAGACCACCACGGCGCGTATCTTCGCGAAGGCGCTGAATTGCCCAAACAACCATGACGGCGAGCCTTGCTGCAAATGCAAAAGCTGCCAGGAAGTGGCTGCAGGCACTTCACTGGACGTAATTGAAATCGACGGCGCATCCCACAACAAAGTGGAGGATATCCGCGACATCAGGGATTCGGTGCAATACGCCCCCGCCAACGGCAAGTACAAGATCTACATCATTGACGAAGTCCACATGCTCACAACACAGGCATGGAACGCACTGCTGAAGACACTGGAGGAACCCCCGCCGCATGTGAAATTCCTCTTCGCCACCACCGAACCCCACAAGGTGCTGCCCACCATCATCTCCCGATGCCAGCGCTTTGACTTGAAGCGAATACCTGTTCCCCTGATTGTAAAAAGGCTGCGTTTCATCGCAGACCAGGAGAAAATCAATATTGAGGACAATGCACTGGCCGCAATGGCACGGGCCGCAAATGGCGGCATGAGAGACGCACAGTCCATTTTCGACCAGATCATAGCATTCTGCGGAGGCGCCAACGGTGAGGGCACCATTACCGAACAGGACGTCATTGACGTATTCGGCCTGGCATCAGGCACGGAACTTAGGGAAATCGCCTGCGCGATTTTCTCAAACAACCTGAAGGCCGGACTCATGGTCCTTCAGAAACTGGCCGACGAAGGACGCGATCTGGAACACCTTTATTCTGACCTTATTGAATATGTGCGCAACATCATGGTGGCGGGACTTTGCAACGCATCTGCCGAAGTGCTGCAAGTCAGCGAGACAGAGCTGGGCGACCTGCTCAATATCGGCAGAACCCTTGACCCAAAGATGCTGCAGCGCGTACTCCAGGAACTGATAGCGCAGGAATGGTCCTTCCGTTCCGCATTGAACAAGCGCGTGTATTTCGAGGCCACATTGGTGAAAATCATGCTGGAGGCCCATAGCGTTCAGATTGATGACATCCTTGCACATCTGAACCGCATGGCTGGCATTATTCCAAATGATCCTGTCCCGGAGCGTCCAACGCCAATTATTCCTCCACCGCCAGC
>JAFZZD010000296.1 GCA_017615955.1 Victivallales bacterium | reverse complement strand
GGGCTCCCTTCGTCCCTGAAAAAGAACAAGTGAAACAATACCACAAATCACCGCCGTTTCAAGTTGCCCAAATACAAAAATGATTGAAATACCACATTTTTTCTCATTTCAAGTCCTTAAATCCACCAATTTTGCAGGATTAAATGATTGTTTCAAAAGAAAAATAATCAAAATATTATATTTTACCTATTGACAAGGCTTCAAAAATATGGTATAATTTGCGGCGAAAATAACAGATACAGCACAAGAATAGTTGGTGCATACAATGGGAAAGTGTGAGAAAAACAGAGACAAGATACTGTCACTTCTCTGCAAGCGAGGCAGACTGAGCATTGCAGATGTGGTGTCAGAGTTGAATGCCTCCGAGGCCACTGTTCGCCGCTATTTCACGTTGATGGAGCAAAGCGGCGAGTTGATCAGGACATACGGTGGCGTATGCCTGCCAAACGCCACAAACGCATCCGAATACCACTTCAATCGGCAGTCCTTCACCAACATCGTGGAGAAGAAGGCAATCGGCCTAGAAGCGGCAAAAATGATTTGCAGCCATGACAGGCTCTTCTTTGATTCGGGCACCACGGTTCGCGAATGCGGCAATTACCTTGCCAACTTCATCAACCAGGGTCTAGTTGGCGATATCTCCATAACCACGAATTCCTTGGTATATAGCGAAGAGCTGGCGAAATGCTGCCGCTTCAGCCTGCTTGGGGGAACGGTACGGATGCAGCGCATGGACCTGTGCGGGCTGGCCGCGCTGGAGAACATGGCAAAGTTCAACTTCACCAAGGCATTGCTTGGCGCGGACGGCATCTCGGAGGACGGGCAGCTGTACACCACTGACGAAGACACGTCACTGCTGGCGACAGCGGCTCTCAGGCAATGCAGCCAGGCCTTCATACTGGCGGATGCATCCAAGCTGGGAAGCGTGTCATTCGCCGCATACGGACTGCTCAAGGGACCCTCCTTCACGCTGATCACCGATGACAAGGCGGACAAGAAGCTATTGGACAAGTTCAGGAAGAATGGTGTGAACATAATAATCGCCGGGAGCGCCACGCCCCAGAAAAAGAAAAAATAACAGGATACGACAATGGGAATCAAACTTGGAATGCTTGGTCTGGGACAGTTCGGAAGGAACTTCGTCAAACTGTTCAAGGCACATCCGCTGGTGGACAAGATTGTGCTGTGCGACTGTGAGGAAAGCAAATTGAAGGAGTTCACGGAAGACCCCTTCATGGCTGACAAGCTATCCGTAAGCGAATGCTGCACATCTTTGGACGAACTGGTGAAGAAGGATGTGGAGGCGATCGTGGTGATCACGCAGCCTTGGCTTCATGCGCCGCAGTGCCTTCAGGTGCTGAACGCGGGCAAGCATGTCTATAGCGCTGTGCCGCTGATAAGCCTTCCTGATGATGACGAGGTGCTGGACTGGTGCCACAAGCTGGTGGAGGCCGTCAAGCGCACAGGCTGCCAGTATATGCTGGGCGAGACCACCATCTACCGCCCGCAGACCATGTTCTGCAAGCGCAAGGCGGCGGCTGGCGAGTTCGGCGAATTCGTGTATGCGGAAGGCGAATATGTCCATGATGTGGATGGCAACCTGAACGGTTGGAGCAATCTGCGCAATGTGGTGAAGGCGCGCAAAACCGGCAAGATTGGCGAGCAGTACGGGGCTGTCATGGCGCCATACATCGCCAAAGGCGCAAAGCACAATCCAATGAGCTATCCCACCCATTCGGTGTCAGGCCCGATACACGTGATGAACACACGCGCCGTCAAGGTCAGCGCGTATGGTGTGCCCAACACCAACAACGACAGCTTCTTTGAGATAGACGACTTCTCCAACGTGTTTGCCCTCTTCCAGCTTGCAAACGGAACAAGCCTGCGCATCGCGGAATGCCGTGAAATCGGCGCCACCAGCTTTGACCGCGAGGAGTCCGAGATATTCCGCATCTTCGGCAAGATGGGCAGCTTCTCCCGCAACGTGTGGCAGAGCAATCACCGCACAGTGCCTGGCACGGCGCAACCCATCATGGAGAACGTGCCGAACCCAGCGGACAAGGTATGGCCCTGGGCTGGCTTCAAAGAGATGACGCCAGCTGAGATGCGCGACCCGCTGCCGCCTGAAGTGCAGGAGGCATTCAAGCCAGTGTGCAATCCAAATGCCACTGCAAAGGACGACTTCCAGCCCACAGGACACGGCGGCAGCCATCCATATCTGGTGCACGAGTTCGTATGTTCCGTCGCGGAAGGGCGCGAGCCGGAGATTCCCGCCAGGGAGGCAGCGCATTTCATGGCCATGGGCGCCGCCGCCCACAAGTCGGCCCAGAAGGACGGCGAGCTGGTGAAAGTGGAGCAATTCGACTGAGGAACCATAGCAAAATGTTCAGACGTACTTTCATATTTGCGACGCTTGTGTTGCTCTGCAATATATGCATTGCGGCAGAGGGCGGCATTGTCAATATCCCCGCCATTGGAAAGCCAAAGCTGGACGGTGTGATTGACAAAGCGGAGTGGGACAAAGCCGCAAGGGGCGAATTCTTCCATTCGGGAACTGGCAATGCGCCCCAGCACGCCACCACCTGGCGCATGGGATGCGACAAGGACAACCTCTACATCGCCTTCCACTGCAACGAGCCAGACATTGCCCACATCAAGAGGAACTTCGCCCACACGGAGGAACGAGACAATGCCATCCACCAGGACGACTGCGTCGAGGTGTTCATAGAGCCATTCGGCAACAACAAGGATGGCCTGTTCCACTTTGCGGTCAACACCAATGGCATCATCTACGACGCGTTCAATGGTGACACCACTTTTGAAAGTGGCATTCATTCAGCATGCAAGCTCAACAAGGACAACTGGGAATTGGAGCTGCTTATTCCGTTCGCGGACCTGGGTCTCGTGCCAGGCGGCGCGGAGATACTGCGCATCAACCTGGGACGTGAGCGCAATGGCCACACGCCTCCTGAATATTCCTGCCTGGGCAAGGGAAGCGGCGGTTTTCTGGACAGAAGCCGCCTACGCCAATTCAGGCCAATGCCCCACGGCAACAAGCTCCCGCCTGTGACATTCCTGGCGCTGGGTTCACCGCTGGCACCTGAAATGCGCTTTGCCAACACAGAAACCAAGGACAACCACAAATACACGGTCACACTGGAGACATACGACAGCTCCTTCAGCAAACTGGGGAACTTCAGCCTCAAGACAACGCCTGGCAGAGAAAGCCGTCTTGACTACAAGGCAAATGGTCAGAAAAAGGTGGCCTCAATCAAATACAGTGTGCTTTCGGAAAACGATGCTGGCAAAGTGCTCTACAGCGGCACATTCACATTCCCGCAGCTCAGCGCAAAGGAAAAGCTGCTGGCGCTGCCAGTGGATAAACCTCTCTTCAATGAGCTTTTGAGCAATGAACATCTGCCAAAGAGAGACTTTCACGGCTTCCAGTGGATATTCGGCGTGGGGCAAAAAGGCTATATGCAGCAATTCGGCATTCAGTATGGCATCCCATTTTCCGTCAGGGGCGTCGCCCAGGAGAACAAGGACACTGGCATGGCGAACTATAGCAACCTGACAATGATAGACTGGATGAACAAGGAGGTCTTCTGCAAAGAGCTTGGCATTCCGATCGCCGCCATGCCAAGGGTACTTGAGAGGAACATCAAATCTGGCCTGCATCATGCATCAATTGTCATTCCTGAAATCCGTAAGCTCTGGCTGGAGGATGTGAAGACCATCGCCTCAAACAAGCAGGTAAGAATCATAACCTGGGCGGACGAATCAGCCGAATGCGCGGAAAACAGAATTATCGCTGACTTCAAGCAGCTGCCAGACAATGCAGACCTGAAGGAGTTCGACGCCATGGTCAAGCAGAAATACGGCAAAGGCAAATACGGCATTCCCGCCAGTTTTGACGAAAGCGACCCGCTGGCATGGATTGCATATAGACGCGCTCTGAATGACGAGCTGGTCAAGCTGTATCATGAGGCATACGACCTGGCAAAGTCAATCAACCCAGACATAATCGTGGTTTCGGATGACCCGGTGGGACACCAGAGCAAAATCTACAGTTTTGCTGACTGGAAGGACAGCTTTGACATCGTCACGCATCAGCTCTATCCAAGAAACCATCCAGGACTTGACGACTTCGGCTTCGTGACCAGGTACGTCTCCACGCTTACGGGCGCGGAGGAATTCTGGCCATGCCCCCACATTGAGGAATACGGTGCATCCTTCACGCCAATGGAAGTGCTGTACAAGCTGTCAGCCGCCGTACGCAATGGTGCTACTGGCTTCCACTATTATCTGCACGATTCCACAGGAAACAACAGCGGCAAGAAGTACCTGATCCACGAGCGCTGGGGAGCACCTGACAGATATGCCGTGGAGATTGGTGCGCAGAAGATGCTGGCCACAATGCCAAAGCTGGCATTCCCAGAATGGGATTCTGCAGTGTTCACATCCACGGATTCACTGCGCGCACTTCCATTCAGGGCGACGCCAGCCAATGACATCTATCTACACACATACCTTGGATACGGCGCGGGGCTCAGCTACAGCTTCGTGAATGAGCAGACACTGGAAAAGCTGGCCAACTACAAGCTGATCATCACAGTGGAGAACAAGTACATCTCCAAAAAGGCAATGAAAGCTCTTCAATCCTATGTGCGCGAGGGCGGCACCCTGCTGGTGCTCTGGAATGATGCCTTCCAATTAACGCCAGAAGGCGATTCGTTGGAGAAGGAGAGGCAGGCATTGACGGGTGTGGAATACAAGGGCTATTGCGTGAATCCCCTTAACTTCAACTATGGCGGAAAGCGTGTTCCAGTCGCGGCGATTCGCTGCCCGAAGCTGAATCCACTGCGCGGTGCAAAGACGCTGGTCAGATTCGCCAATGGAGATGCGGCCCTGGTGGAGAACAGATGCGGCAAAGGCAAGGTGCTCACACTGGCGGCAAATCCCTGCTCATCAAAGCTGATTGACCTTCCCGAATGGAAGAGCTTTTTCCTGAAAATCTGCCAGCAATGCGATGTGAAGACAAAGTGCGACTTCTGGCGCTTCCAGTTCCCCGCCTCAATCCTGCCCAAAAACGAGGCTTTGCCTGAAAAGTGCCTGACAAACAACTACGTAAAGTGGGAGCATTTCACGCCAGTCATGCCCTGCAACGGCAACGTAACTGGAACATACACGTTTTCGCCTGAACCAAATTGGGCCAAGGATGTTCAGACAGGCATCATTCCATTTGACAAAGGCAAGCTGACGGACAGGCCAAGGGCGGCAATTGCCCCCAGTGCCTGCAAGAACAAGAGCCATTGGATGGACTGGTCAATCGGCTATAATGGCGAGAAGAAGCCTGTTTCGATTGACTGCAAGTGGTCCGCCAAGCGCAATGTCAAAAGAGTGAGACTGTTCATCAGCGGCATTTGGCGCAATGCGTCATTGGAGATAGGCGGCGTCAAGTATGATTTCCCCTGCGCTGAGGACTTCAACAAGGATTCCTTCAGTGTGCGCGTTGCGGAGTTCGCCCTGCCAAAGGCCGTTAGTGCAGACGCGCTGAGAATCACATTGGAGGCGAATCCGCAGCCTGTGATAATCACCGAAATGGAAATATGGAGCGACTGATTTTTATAGATAATTCCACCCACAAACCAAAAGGAAACAGGAAAATGAACAGAAAGAAGGAACAATTCACCTTGATAGAATTGCTGGTGGTCATCGCCATCATCGCGATTCTGGCGGCAATGCTGCTGCCAGCACTGAGCAAGGCACGCGAAAAGGCCCGCGCAATCAACTGCGCCAGCAACGTTAAGCAAATCGCATTGGCGGAGCGTATGTACCGGGATGACTTCGACGGCCATTTCGTGCCAGCAACCGAAGCAAGAGACACTATGGGGACTTGGGTGAAGATTCTTGCATCACCAAATAGCTCAACACGCTATTTGGCTGACACCAAATCACTCATCTGCCCAAGCGCAACAATTTGGCGCGATTATATGTACAATCCCACGGCAAGCGGAGTTTCAGGCTGGGTCTGGACTTACGTCAACTATGGCTACAACTGGAGATATCCTGGCGGCGGTGGCGGTAAGAATCCATATTCGGATGCCTCTTCCTATACAGGCATTCCACCCAAGGAAAGCATTGTAACAAATCCTTCTGAATTGGTCATGTTCGCTGATAGCATTTACACTCCTGGTGGCGATCTGAGCCATGCTGATCAAAATGTGGGATTCTTTGCCATGTATGCAAATTACCAGAACGCATGGTATAGTGGGGATCAAGGAAACGGGCATCTTGGACCACGTCATCAGGGCATCGCCAATG
Organism: Victivallales bacterium; assembly: GCA_017615955.1. The sequence continues at coordinate 163 of JAFZZD010000296.1, read as the reverse complement.
TCTCATTTAGCGATGGCCACGTGCAGCAATTCAAAGGCACCGCCTCCGATCCAGTAACCGCATCAAAGAGCATTGTTGAAGGCGGCGGTCCTCTTTCAGCTGCCGTAAACTGGAATGGCGGCATGCCAAACTCATACTGAGCCTATCCGCCAGCGTAAACAAG
>JAFZZD010000295.1 GCA_017615955.1 Victivallales bacterium | reverse complement strand
TCATCGATTCCCTGTGCATCATCCGACAGTTCGTTTACGAGGAAAAACTCTGCACCATGAAGGAACTGCTCACTGCGCTGGACGCCGACTGGAAAGGATATGAGGACCAGCGCACCAAGATCCTGCGCAAAGGGATATTCTTCGGCAACAACGATGAGCTTTCCAACAATGTGGCGCATCGTTTCTACTCCTCGGTTTACAGCTTCGCTGACGGGCGCACCGACATTTTCGGCCATGCGCTCAATTTCGGCAACCTCACAGGATACCGTCTGCATTTCGCCCAGTACGGAGCGCTTACTCAAGCAACTCCAGACGGACGCATTGCCGGCAGCGCATTGCTGTTCGGCAGCGGCCAGTCCGACGGCAAGGACCGCGATGGCATCACATCACATCTGCTGTCCGTCGCTCACATGGACCCGACTGGAATAATGTGCGGTAATACCATAATGAATCTGTCCGTGGATGAAAACACGGTCCGCAACGAGGAAAGCTTTGACAAACTGGTCTCCCTGATCGAGATCTATTTCAAGGAAGGCGGCCTGCACGTGCAGTTGAACCACGTTTCCGCCGAGGACCTGATCGCAGCGAAAAAGAGTCCGGATGAATACAAGAGCATCAGGGTGCGGGTCTCAGGTTTTTCCGCCACATTCGTGAAGCTGGAAGAGGCCATTCAGGACAACGTGATCGAACGGACGGTCAACCACGCATGAACGCAAACGCAGGCATTATTTTCGACATAGAGAAGTTCGCGGTGCATGACGGTCCTGGCATTCGGACCGTGGTGTTCATCAAGGGCTGTCCGCTGCACTGTCTCTGGTGCCACAACCCCGAATCGCAGGCCTTCGAACCAGAAATGCTGTTCGATCTCGGCAAATGCACAATGTGCGGCAAATGCGTTTCCGCCTGCCCGAAGCATTGCCATTCCATTGCGGACGGCAAGCATTCATTCAGCAGGACCGCATGTGTTCACTGCGGCATTTGCGCGGAAAGCTGTCTGGCCGAAGCCCTGAATGTGGTCGGGCGGAGAATGAATGTGGATGAGGTTATGGCCGAAGTGCTGAAGGATCGGGTGTTTTATCAGAATTCAGGAGGCGGGCTCACCTTGTCAGGCGGCGAACCTCTGGCGCATTTTGACTTCACGGCGGCTCTCCTGAAAGCAGCAAAGAAGGCTGGCGTTCATACGGCTGTCGAAACCTGCGGATTTGCCAGTTGGAAAAGCATGCAGGAATTGCTTCCGCTGGTCGATCTGTGGCTTTGGGATGTGAAGACGATTCCAGAAAAGCATGAGGAGCTGACTGGCGTTCACGCGGAGCCTATTCTGGCGAATCTGAGGCAACTGGATCAGTCTGGTGCCTCCATTGTGCTGCGCTGTCCGCTTGTTCCAGGCGTCAATGACTCTGAAGCGGAATTACGTCATATCGCCAGACTTGCCAATGCTCATCCGCATGTTCAGCGCATTGACTTGGAGCCGTATCATCCCATGGGTGAAGGCAAGGAACGCAAGCTTGGAAGGACGAGCGTTTTCCATTCCGATTTCGCCTCTGATGCTGACAAGACACGTTGGCGCGAAACGATTTCAGCCCTTACTGGAACCCTGGTTCATATTTAGTTTTTATTGCAACTATTCAAATTGGCATCCGCTGGACTTAAAACAAGGATTTTCTTTTGCTATTTTCCCCGTATGGGTAGGCAATTGGCAGTTCGGCCCCGCTGGGGCCGAAGTCTTTTTTA
>JAFZZD010000294.1 GCA_017615955.1 Victivallales bacterium | reverse complement strand
GGATATTTGTAGGGAGCGGTGCCATTCTTCACAAAGACCTGGAGTTCCTTTACCAATTCGGGACCGGGTTCATAGCCGCGGCCTGGCACAAGAACGATGGTGGCCTTGACGACCTCGCCGCGCATTGGGTCGGGATATGCGGTGACCGCACATTCCAGCACGGAGGGATGCTCCATGAGGATGCTCTCCACTTCAAAGGGGCCGATACGGTAGCCAGAGCATTTGATGACATCGTCGCTCCTGCCCTCGAACCAGATATATCCGTCACCATCGCGCCAGGCGGTGTCGCCTGTGTCATAGTCGTCCACAGGCCAAGCTGCCGCCATTGCCTCTGGATTCTTGAAATATTCCCTGAAAAGCCCCACTGGGCGCTGGCTGCGGGCATGCCTGATGACGATGTGCCCCACCACGCCGTCCTCACAGGGTTTGCCATTGTCATCCAGCAATTCCAAATCATAGACTGGCGAGAATTTGCCTGTTGAGCCAGGCTTGACTGGGAACCATGGGAAGTTGGCAATCAACACCGATGTTTCGGACTGGCCGAAGCCCTCCGTCAAATGCAGTCCAGTCATCTTCAGCCACTGGTTGTAAACCTCTGGATTCAGCGGTTCGCCAGCGATGGAGCAGCGCTTGATGTTGGAGAAGTCATATTTGGTCAAATCTTCCTTGATGAGGAAGCGGTAGATGGTAGGCGGTGCGCAGAAACTGTGCAACTTGAGTTTCTCAATGGCGCGCAGCATATTGTCCGGAATGAACTTGTCCATGTCGTAAGCCGCAATCACCGCGCCGCACATCCACTGGCCGTAGATTTTGCCCCAGGCGAACTTTGCCCATCCAGAATCGGAGGCGGTCATGTGCCGTTTTCCCTCCTCCACACGTTGCCAGTACTTTGCGGTCACGATGTGGCCGATAGGAAGCGTGTAGTCATGCAGAATCATCTTGGGCATGCCGGCTGTGCCTGAAGTGAAGTACATCAGCATGGTGTCATGAAGGCATGGATATGCTTCGCCCTGGGGCTTTTCCCAGACGATGGAGCTTTCGCGTATTTCCTTGCGCATATCAAGCCATCCTTCGGGGATGTTGTCGCCCACGCAGGCCCTGATCTTCACGGAAGGCGTCTCGGGATATGCAAGATTCACGCTTCTTACTATGCTTGCCTCATCAACGGTGACAATCATCTTGATATTGGCGGCCTGCGCTCGGTAAACCACATCGTGCTCCGTAAGCTGGAATGTGGCTGGTATGACAATCGCGCCGATTTTATGCAGTGCCAGCATGCATACCCAGACCTCCACGCGCTGCTTCAGCACAAGCATCACCACGTCACCCTTGACAATGCCCAGCCTCTTGAAGGCGTTTGCCGCCTGGTTGGACATGCGGCTCATGTCGCCAAAGGTGTATTCCTGCACATCCTTGCGATGGTCGTCAAGCCAGGCCAGGGCGGGTTTGCTGTCATCCTCCGCAGCCCAACCATCAACCACATCATACGCGAAGTTGAAGCGAGGCGGCACAATGACGCGGTAGTTCGCCTTGAAGTCCTCGTATGACGTGAAGTCCTGCCTGGGTAAATATTTCTCTAACATAGTCTTGTCTAAAATGCCTCAATTGTTAATGATGGTCACAAATCTGACCGGTCCCCCCACCGCGCGCTGGCCATGGGGTATTGACGGGTCGAAGTACAGGGAATCTCCTGGATTCAGCAGGAACTCCTTGTCTCCAAGAACGACCTTGACAGTTCCTTCCAGGCACAGATTGAATTCCTGCCCGCCATGCTGAACAAGGGCGGGTTCCTTGTCCTCGGTCTCATTGGGTTCAAGGTAAACCAGCATGGGCTCCATGGTGCGGTTCTTGAAATTGTACGCCAGGGACTGGAATTTGTATCCCTTGAAGCGCTCCACATTCACGCCCTCGCCTTTCCTGACCATGGTGTATTTTGCCATGCGGGGAGCCTCCCCTGTAAGCAGCACCGTGAAGTCAACCTTGAATATTTCAGCCAGTTTGTTGAGAAGGCTAATGGGAATAGGATTCTCATTGCTCTCGTATTTTCTGTACTGTGCCACGTCCACACCAAGTTTTGCTGCCACGTCATCCTCTGTCAAGTCCAGGATGTCGCGCAGCTCTCTAACTCGAAACGCTATTTGCGCTGAAGCAGTAATATCATCCATTGTCATGCCTCCAGTTAAATACTACCCGTGCCATTTGGCACCTTATTTTCCTTCAAACCATCCACAATTCCATTTATGGCATTCACCATCTCGGCTTGCATTTCCGGAAACTCCTCGCAAAGCGCATAGACGCTTGCCAGGCTTTCAATGCGCTTCAGCATGGGCTTCGGCACACGGAGCCTGCGTTCGGAGACAGCCGTGCCATTGATGCGCTGGTCAATGCCGCCCGACAGGAATGTGTCAATTATATTCCTGGCCATGTCGGTGACTTTCACAGTCGGCCCGCACTCCCAGCGCGTAATGGTGATTGCCTCCACGCCCAGCAGTTTTGCCAGCGCATTTCGGCTCAGGCCATGCCTCTCACGCTTTGCGCGAAATGCCTCGCGGCTCTCCGCATCAAAACTTCCACTGAAATGAACCATGTCCTTGTGTGATGGCATATTCCACTTCAGGCAAATGCCAGAATTGCCTCCTTCACCTGGCTGTATTCGTTCATTACAGGCAGGTTCGGGAAATCCTTGACCACTTTTTCAGATGGACGGAACAGCGCGCCGCAGTCCGCCTCCAGGATCATGGCGGTGTCATTGTATGAATCGCCCATGGCGAACACTCTGAAGTTCAATTGCTTGAACGCCAGCACCGCATGCCGCTTTCCATTTTCAATGCGCATCTTGTAGCCAGAGACCATGCCCTGCTCATCCTGGAATATGGAGTTGCAGAACAGCATGGGCCAGTTCAGCTTGCGCATGAGGGGCGAAGCGAATTCATAGAATGTGTCGGACAGAATTACCGCCTGGTATCTTTCACGCAGCCAGGCCACAAACTCAACTGCGCCCGGCATTGGGTCCATAGTGGCAATCACATCCTGCACATCCTTCAGCTTCAGGTTGTGCTCCTTCAGCAGTTTCATGCGATGTGCCATCAGCACAGAATAGTCCGAGATATCCCTGGTAGTCAGCCTCAACCCCTCGATGCCGGTCTTTTCCGCAACGGAAATCCATACTTCAGGGACAAGCACTCCCTCCAGATCCATTGCGACAATTAATGGGTACTTGTTCATATTGACCAATCCTTTCTTCTAGAGGTAATTTGAATCACCTCTCAGTACGGCACTGACAAGGAGAACTTCATTGCCAATGCCTTTATTTCGTTGGTGCAGCGAGTTTTCTGCACCGCGTCAGTGCTAAGTGTCCTGTCCGCCACCAGATGC
>JAFZZD010000293.1 GCA_017615955.1 Victivallales bacterium | reverse complement strand
TGCGTCTCTGCGTCTCTGCGTTAAAATCTCTGCGTCTCTGCGTTAAAATCTCTGCGTCTCTGCGTTGAAAGTTATAACAGTTGGTCAAGCACCTCGCCGAAATACGCCAGGGGCGAATCGTGGTCGCCGCCAGGCACTTCCTTGTAATGGAAATTAGGCTTGCCGCGAAGCAGCTCATTCAGTGCCCGTGCTTCTGAAACGGGGATGATCTGGTCTTCGCCGCCGTGATAATAGAAAACGGGCATGGTCAGTGCCTGGGCATTGCCGCATACGCTGTTCGCTTCATATTCGGCATCTGAACGATATGCCTCCTTTACCGCATCATGGATGTTTTCCCGTGTCACTTGCAGTGTTTGCATGGCGCACCATTCCACGTATCTCTTAATGTCAGTAGCCGCTCCAAATGCGGCAATGCCGTCCACAAGTTCAGGATGCCGCACGGCGAATATCAGCGCTCCAGTCCCTCCCATGGAGCCAGAGGCAATTATGACCTTGCTCCACCCCATGTTCTTTCTGCCATTCTTCAGCAGTTCCGCCAAATCCTCCACGGCATCATCATTCATCCAGGCATTGCCACGCAGGTTCGGTGACAGCACGGAAACATCCGCCGCCACCAGCTTACGCCTCCAGGCATCCATGTCCTTCTTGCGCTCGATTATCTGATTTCCCATGGAACCATGTCCATGCAGGATTACAACGCATGGCCTGCCCTGCCCCGCATGACTGTACATCGCCCAGTCCCGCAGCCCATCTACTTTGCTCTTGTATTCTATGCGGAAAAAGTCCTCATAGCCAAGTTCATCGATGACCTCCGAGCAAATGGACACGTTTTCCTGCACAAGTCCCTTCACATTGTCAAGCACAAGCGGCTTGTCCATATATCCCCTGCCCCAGACATTTGGCCTCGCCACCGGCGTCTGCCCAACGCCCTCGGAAGGACGGCGTCTTATGCGCATATTCACATTTGAGAGCGTAATGTCAGAGACATTGATTCCACCAATAAATGAAGCACCCCAACCATCGATGTCCAGGTTGCAGAGCCTGATGTTCCTGATGTAGCCTGTGTATTTCGGCTCGTCTTCTGGCAAGTCGGTTCCGCTCCACATTTTTATGGGCTGATATACGTTCTTGAGCACGGAATTGCCGATGACAATATTCTGTATGCGGCAGCCACTGTAGATGCCCCTGTACTTGCCGTACATGGGAGGTACAATGGAGATCATGTCATAGCCAATATGGCAATCGTGGATGATGTTTCCGTTGAACACCACGTCCTGTATATACCCGTCTCCCTCATAGCCAACACGCACAGCGCAGCAAGGAGTGCTCAGAGTATTGTCGCAGATGTGTATTCGCTGGCAGTGCGCCAGATGCCCCAGCTGGGTGGTGTCGCATTTCAGTGCAATGCAGTCGTCGCCTGCATTTATGTTGCAGCCTGTAATCCACACATCGCTACAGCAGTCAATGTCCAGCGCATCCGTATTCGGTCCCCTGCGGTTGTTGCGAATTGTGAGATTCTGTATCCTGACATTGCTGCATCCCATGGTCCACACGGTATATGCGGCGGCGTCAATTATTTCAAAGTCCTTGAACACCAGGTTTTCGCAATCCTGGAAAAACAGTTCCGCAGGTCTTTCGCGGCAGGCAAGATAATGGGACACCTCGCAGGCGCAATCCCATGGGAAAGGCGCATTGTCGTAGTTTTCCCAAAAACTACCGCCATTGCACACGATTTTCCCCGGTCCCTCGATTGTGACATTCTCCAGCCCGATGCCGCCCAGAAAATAGAAGCCCAGCCCTAGATTTTCCCAGTTGGGACGCTTCTGGTATGCATCAATACTGCGCGGCGCAATCAATGTGGCACCTGGCTCGAAGCATATCGTCAAATTGCTTTTCAGCTTTGCCGAACCACATTCCCACTCACCAGCGGGAATCAAAATCCTCTCATACGGAGCAGCCGCATCAACCGCGGCCTGCAAACTTGAATAATCCGCCAGACTTATCATAAACTAACCTTATCAATACATTGATTTACACGCTATATCTTCCTTGCAGTGGAGACAATTGCCGCGCCCATGACAAGCACCGCGACGCCCAATGCAACAAAAAGCCAAATGCGCGGTATGCATGAATTGCGCCTGACTTCCCTTGGAATCTCGCCCTTGAAGCCCTCCAGGCGCACAACCATGTCATTTTCAGGATTACTCTTGCCAGAGGCCAGCAACACGGACGTGTCATAAACAGGTGCCTTTGCGCCAGCGCTGGAAGTCAATTTCAAAGGCAGCATGCCCGCGCTTGCCAGGCAACGCAGACGGTAGGCTGGAACACGGGCCTCCATTGCAGTGAATTCCAAAGGCGGATTGTCCTTGTCGGCACATTCGACGCGCAGCTTGCCGCCATTGACCTCACCGAATGTCAACAATGTCTCATCCAGCAGCTTGCCAAGGTTGATATGAGTAATGCGCCCAGCCTTGAGCAAAGATTCCCGGCCATCATCGTCAATATGGAAAATCTTTATCTCCCTGCTGAAATTCTCCTGCTTGCTAGTGAAATGCAGGCCAGACACTGGATATGCAGGCAATGCAAGAATGTAACTGCTGTTTCCATTCAAATTATGCCTGGGATCATTCTCAAATGGACACTCCACTTTCTCCCAGGCAGGAACATTGCCCTTCTTCACACTCTCCTCGCTCGCAAGTTCCAGTGAATCCATCTTGAAAGGGACATTTGCCACGTTCCTGTCATCACTCATGATGCCGCCGCCATAGTTGTTCCACTCCCGCCTGATATGACGCAGCAGTGAAACCCTCTCCAGGCTGGCGTGCTTCAGGAACACCTTGAAACGGCGGTATTTTCCTGATCTGAACTCC
>JAFZZD010000292.1 GCA_017615955.1 Victivallales bacterium | reverse complement strand
CATGTCCTTTTGCTGTGATTTGCTCGTTACATACGACTGTATGCGCCTCGCAAATCGCAGCAAAATCACTATGCAATACAAAGCCATAAACGCAAAGACTTATGCAATTAGACACTAGTTGGCCCACTTGAGTGAGCGCCGATGCGGCGCTCACTTCCCCCCTTGTCTTTCAATGTCAGCTGCGGTCTCTAGCCCAAAATGAGCCTATTCAAAAACGAATGCCTTGAACAGTGATGGATTTTGGCCTGCGGCTATGCCTGGAGTAAGCTGCATCCAGTATTTTGCGCTCTCCTTGGGTTTGTCGCTGTCCATCACGACGAGATTGAAGCCGAACACATTGCCTGACTTCGCCGACAGCTTGTTCATTGCATCCAGTGGCAGGACTATGCTGTATTCAGTCATCTTCTTGCCATCATCACGTGTAACGACGCATTCTGGCTTGGCGTTCCACTTTGGCTCCAGCTCATTGAGTAGCCGCATTGTCTTTCCCTGCACCAATGCTGCCGTGAAGATGTAGTCGTCATCGAAAAGAATACGCTGCCCCTTTATATACTTCATCGCCGCATCGTGCCTGGAATCGAAGGCGAACTGCACGCAGTCCCCCGCCCAGGTCATGACTGGTTCCGGGAAATCGTGCTGATGTATGTCATCCTTTACCAGCACATGCATGAACAAGGACTTTTCGCCATACCCCATTTTCACCACAGCACTGCAGTCATCTGGACCAGTCCACAGTTTGTTGGCGGCATAGTCCACGTTGCTAAGATGCCTTTCCACGCTATTCAGGGTGAACAAAGGAGGCCGTGCCATGAGTTCCTTCAAGGAAGACACTTTCGGTACCATGAGGTATTCAGGCGCAAACTCCGTTGAATAGACAAAGCCCTTTGGCGTACGCACCTCGATACTCTGCCTGCCACTGGGCTTGCCGGCAAGCGGCACCTCAAGAGTTTTCATTTCACTTGCCGGCAAATCAAGCCCATATTCTTTGCCCGCTACAGTGCATTTCACATGCAGTTTCTCGTTCAGCAGATTCAGACAGGCCACATTGACAGCATCCAAACGGTCTTGCCATGCGCAAAGCTCCAGTTCTGGCAGACTTAACTTTGTCTTTTTAAGAGAGGCCTCCAGCTGTTCTGGCTTGGCAGAGGAGCAGATGTAGATTGGCGCACGTGTCAGCAAAAGCGGCTGCTTGCCGTATGCAATTGGATTGCCCTGCACATCATATAGTCTGGCATCGGCAGGAATGTCCAAAAGCATGGAGATGTCCTTGTTCTGCTCGCTTTTCCAAAGTACAGCAATGCTCTCGCCGCCACGGGTGAAGATGTAAAGCGGCACGTTCTTGTGAAGGTCAGCCTTCTTCACGAACTTGGCATTGCACAGCATTCGGGCAATCGCAGCATACGCGGAAACCACATGCCTTGGGGAAGGCCCCTTGAACATGCCATAGTCATATTCGCCGCCCTCACGCCATTGACGCCAGCCATAGTACAGCCAGTGTGTAATGGGAAGGCTTTTTGCGATGACATATTCGCGGGCGACGGTATTTGCCAATTCCCGTGAATGCGGGTTGTTCATAGGCAGTTTGTACAGGATATGAAAGCCCTTCTCCCCTACAGCCAGGCTACTGCGCTGCCTGCTTTGGATGATCTTCCATGCCTCGCCCATGATATCACGAAACGTTTCGCTTTCGGTGTCGGAAAACCGGTCGCCTGGCCCAAAATTGTTGGGCACTGTGTATTGGTCGGGCGAAACACCGTCCAGCACATCATAAAGCCTGTCCCAAAGGCGGCGTGTGACCTTGAAGCGGGGAATTGCGCGCCCGTCCCCCCCGGAGACGCCAATTCCAGTTATGACTGCGCCTGGAAGCATTTTGCGGAGTTCTGGGGCGCTGGTGCGTATGCGCTTCACATAGTGCTCCTCCTCGTATGAATTGTTATGGATAAGCAGATTGATTTCGGCGCCGTAGGTCCATTCCTTAATGTACTTGCCATATCTTTCCACCGCCGCCTTCTCGAATTTCAATGCAGCCTGGAAATAGTCATCGCCGAAGACATCCTCCAGCTTGGCGTTGGCAGCTGGCTTTGCTTTGGGCTTGAAACGGTCGGGTGCTGCGCCAGTGTAGTTCTCAAAGCAGCCGATGATGCGTATGTTGTTGGCAAGACAGTCGGCCACAGAACGATCTATGGCGGACCAATTGTAGCTGCCGTCTGCCCGCTCAGTCCAGCGCCATGCCATAAGCACACCCTTCGTGCCGACGCCCAGCCTGCGCATGGCCTCTCCGTGGGGATATGCCTCGCCAATGAAAGTGATGCCGAAGGTGCGATCTGCCTGGGCTGGCGGATTTGAGACGCGCACGAAGCTGAAGTCAAAGCGTCCCTGCTCATCGCCGCATTTCCAATCGCAATCCACTGCATAAAAGCCAGCCTGCTTCAGGTTCGGCACGGAAACGACGTTGCTAGTCAAGCTCAATGGCGGCAGGGAGTATTCCTTGGAGAAAGTCTGGCATTTCTTGCCGAAGTAGTCATATACCGTGCATTGCAGCTTCAGCTGCTGAACTGTCTTGCCTGGATTGCGGAAGAGGACATTTGCGCAGGGCGTTTCTTCCAGAAGGAAAATACCTTCCTTGCCGCAGGCGCATACCTGATATAGCGAGGGCTTTGTTCCTGGAAGAATGCCAGGGCGCATACAGGCGTCCTTTGCGGCCACTTGTGTATCCTGCTGCAATGGCTTCGTTGTAAGGAGGGCCACAATCAAGTCCGCATTCTTCTCCGGTGCCAGCAGATTTCCCGCATATTCGCGGTATCCGTCCTTTTCGCGTCCTGTGGCGGGGATGAAGAAGGTCTTGGAACCAGCCTTGTTGTTTAGATTCTGGCTTTTTGTGGAAACCTTCACAACTGGCTTGGCCTCTTCTGGAATCTTCAGCCAAATTGAAAAGCGAAAGGGGCCGGAGCAGTTTCCATTCACTGATGAGTGTGTATGGGATAGCGCCAGCACTTTCCCTGCTGGAAGAACAATGGAGAAATCAGCTTCCTTTGGGCCAACCAGCATGGCATTCGGTATCCAGCCAGTGACTATCCACGGCAATTTCTTCAAAAAAATGTCGGTATCGACCAGATTGGCCAGCTGCTTTAGTTCATCGGCTTTTTTTTTTGCTTCTTCGCCGGCGCCATTGTCCTTGGCCTTGTCAGCTGGCTTTGGCTGCGCTGGTGCTTGATTGGCAGGGACAACAATGATGTCATCAACCCAGGCAGTGCCTGTGGTCTTGCCGCCAAACTGTATGGTGAGTTTGCCAGGTGTTCCAAATGCCTCTGGCTGCACTTCCATTTCTGCCTCGATCTTCGTCCATGGACGGCTGCTGTCCTTTCCCGCGCCGCCCGCGCCGACTGTCTTAGTGTAATAGCGCTGCTTTGTCTTGTCGCTGGCAATATGAAGCATCACATAGCCCCAGTCATTCATGCCCTGGGTCTTGATCTGGAATGAGACATAGTATTTGGCGACATTGGGCAGGAATTTGATTTTCTGGTACAAGATCGGTAGCTTGCCATCCGCCCCCACGAGCTTGAGCGAGGCACTTCCTGGACCTGGCATATCCGCGCTGTCAAATTCAGGCGTGGCGGCGTTCTTGATCCAGCTGGGGACTTCCCAGGCCTCCTGCTGCTGCTCGAAGTTGCCATTCTTAAGGATGTTTGCTGTCAGGTCAATGCTCGGCGCTGCCTCCTGCGCAGCTGCTGCCTCTGCGGATTCAATCACAATGTCATCAAGCCAAACAACGCCAGTGGTCTTGCCGCCGAATATGATGTTCAGCTTGCCTGGATTGCCGGCGGCCTCCTGGGGCACCTCCATTTCACCTTCGACCTTCGTCCATGGACGGCTGCTGTCCTTTCCCGCGCCTCCTGCGCCTACGGTCTTGGAATAGTAGCGCTTCTTTGTCTTATCATCACTGACATATATCGCAATATATCCCCAGTCATTCAGATTCGCCGTCTTGATCTGGAAGGAGATCTTGTATTTGGTGACGCCAGGCAGAAACTTCAACGTCTGGTACATTGCAGGCAGCTTTCCATCGCCGCCCACCAGCTTCAGGGACGCCTTCCCCGCGCCTGGCATGTCCGAGCTGTCCAGTTCAGGAGTGGCGGCGTTCTTGATCCAGCTGGGGACAACCCAGCCTTCCAGCTGCTGCTCGAAATTGCCGTTCTTGATAAGTTCCTGCCCTGAAACAGCCAAAGCCATCATTGCCAGGAAGATAATGGTGTACATTCTCATCTGCCGTGTCTCCATGATTAAACTATTTATTTCTTCCAAATTATGTTTGAAAACATAAATTATTGCATATTCATTGTTTTGCAAACCAATCACAAGCAGTGTGCAAGGCTCGTCAATGGAGCGTAGAAACTTATGTCAAATACCTTTGAGGCGCTTGAATGCGTCCTGAAACATATCTTTGCTCCAGGCATCCAATTCGCGCCCGTCGCGTAAAAACGGAAGCACATCGGCCTTGAGCGCAGCCAAATCAATACAGTCAAGCCGTTCCAGCAAAAGCGAATATACAAAAGCACCTGTCATTGGAACGGCCTCCGCATAGTCGCCAGACTGGCGCGCACGCGTCTCCAAATGTCTGATGTCATAGTCTGGATGCTGGCCGGCATACCAAAGCAAATCATACCAATCACGCCCCTTGACCCTGTTTTTCCAAGATCTATAAAGTACCGCGTGCAACTTTCCAGCAAGAAGGCTGGGCAATGTGAAGGAGCGCACGGCAAATGGAACTGGCTGATACAGGTACTTGATTTCGGTATTAAAACCGCCTGGAGGCTGCACATCCACCTCAACCTTGATTTTCAACTGGCTATGGGGATTCACCATACGGGACAGATCCGCATCAAGACCGATTGTCAGCAGCTGCTGTTGCGTGTTGCTCTTCAGGAAAGCAGACTGTATATTGGAATGCGAATGCTTCTCCTTGCGGGCAAAGCTTGCCTTAAGCCCGTAAGACAAAAACTCGTTCTCAATTGCACCGGCATAGTCATTGAGGTCAAAAGACATATCTGGCTCCAGAAGCGAAAAATCCATGTCCTCTGAACCTCGCCGCAAACCATAGAGAAGCCTCAAGGCTGTTCCACCATAAAAGGCAGCATGATTGAAAAAGTTACTCCGTGCCAAGGCAAGCAGACATACGCTCTGCATTACTTCACGCAAAGCAATGGACGCTCCACCTTCGTCAGCATAAGAATATGCGTTCAGCATTTCCAGAAGAACATGGCTACTCATAGACCCTCCAAATAATTTCCCAATTTCCTAAGACGCCCGCAGAAAAATGGTTTCAACTCATCCAAATACCTGAATTCCTGCGCAGCCAGCATATCCAAATCAACACGCAGGTCTTCCAGCAGATAATCCTCCGGGTCATCGCCATTGAATCTCTTGTCAAAGAATGCCTTGTCAAACAGCGCCTTTTCAGGCGAGGCCATGAGGAAGGAACGTCCTTTGTCACCTATTCTATCAATCCCTATTGAATACGCCTTGGAACGAGAATAGCGATATGCATATCTCCCAAACGGAGTGTCAAAACTCCTGGATCGGCCTATGCATACAGATGTCACGGCATATACGGCCTCTGGTATCAACCCATAATATGACAAGGCAAACTCCTCGGAAACATAACTTGGGCCGTAAATCATATTTGCCAGCACGCCTTCGACAATAAGCCCCTTGCGCAATGCCTCCGCAAATGCATAAAGCCCCCGCCTGATTTGAATTATTTCGCCTTTCTTTAGCATCAATGAGATACGCTGCGCTTTGTTGGAATACCCATCAAGCAGCATGTTCAACTCCAATGCCGTAAAAATGTCATTGGGTATTTTCGCTCTGATATCTATAATTGACATTGCTTTCCCCCTGGCTTCTCTTTTTGCTTCCTTCCCATTGAAAATAAAACCTCATAAAGGTCTTTACGAGACAT
>JAFZZD010000291.1 GCA_017615955.1 Victivallales bacterium | reverse complement strand
TATCGGAGCCGCTGGCTATCGGAGCCGCTGGCTATCGGAGCCGCTGGCTATCGGAGCCGCTGGCTATCGGAGCCGCTGGCTATCGGAGCCGCTGGCTATCGGAGCCGCTGGCTATCGGAGCCGCTGGCTTTAGCCAGCGGAAAAGGCTTGCAATACCAATAGTTTTGCAATTACTTCAGAGGTGAGACAGAATGACCTGCAATTTTCAATGGCGCCCACTGCTGGATGACGCGTTGTTCCGCAAATACTCCTTCCTGGAATTGTACACATTCGACGGCGGCGGCGGCTTCATAAACCGCGCCTTGCTGGGAAGCGTGAACAGCGCGGAAATCACCGACCTTGTCCTGCGCAAAAAGGTCCTGGCGGACTTCGGCGAGCTGCCACACATCGACTTCCACAAATGCGAAAGGTGGCGCACCATTGAAAAAAGCTGCTGGATCAACCGCTGCTATTTCCTCGTCCCGCTGGCACAACATGCATGGAACACAAACGACACTCCACTTGCCACCCTGGTGAAGAATATCATGCTGCATTTCCTGGCCTCCTGCCCGCCTCCCGATGACATAGCCGCCCATTGGAAACGCGTGGAGCATCGCATGGAATATGACTACAACCGAAAGTCCTTCGAGGAATACAGCCTGGACGAGACTGATGTGGAATATGTTTGGTATGACTTCCAGCCGGCTTCCCGCATTATTAATTTCCTGCATTCACTATATTTCATAAAAGATATTGCCGATTTCAAGCCAGGCGAAATAGACACTATCGTGGAAGGTCTCCTCGTTCACGGTAATGTGCTATACGAGCAGGAATGCGGCAAAGACGACCAGCCAGGCAACCACCAGTCACTGCGCCTGACCGCACTGCTCCACGCCGCCTCCCTGGAGCCAGCATCCAATGCATCCGCAAAGTGGCGTGAACTGGCGTTTCAAAGAGGCGCCTGGCACATCAAGAACGACTTCTTCGCCAATGGCACGCTGGCGGAAAACGCGCCCAGCTACCACGCCTTCGAAACCTGGCATGGCCGCGACATACTGCTGGCGGCGCAACGCTTTGGCTACGACATGGACACCGAATGCAAGGCGAGAATACACCTTGCAGGCGAGGCATTGCAGGCCTACCGCCGCCCAGATGGTCTTACGCTCACAATCAACGACGCATATCCACTGGCCTCCGATGCACTGCTGGCCTCGCTGGGAATGGAGGCGTCCGCCACCAAGCGCTTTACTCTGCTGAAACAAGGTGGGCTTGCAGTGTTCAATGGCGAAATATTCTATGCCGCCCTGGATGTTTCAAACTATACGGGCATGTTCTCCCACTACCACGGCGGCAAAAATGCGCTGGTTCTGTACTGCGGCGGCGAGGCATTCATAGACGACCCTGGCTGCTGCAACTACGACGATCCGCGTTTCCGTGCTTGCAAGCAGGGCGAAGTCCACAGTTCGCTGCTTGTGGATGACTGCCCAGACGCACACAGTTTCAGCGTCTATGGTTTCGACGCATATCCCGAACTGGAATTTGGCGACTGGAGCCAGAATGTGTTCTCCGCAAAGGAAAGCTCCAATGTCCCCGCCTGGGATGGCGTCATTTTCCAGCGCACAATGGAGTGCGGCGACGAGTGCATAATCCTAAAGGACAATGTCAGCGCCCCCGCCAAGCACAAATACACACTGCTCTTCATACTGGCCCCTGGCATAAAGGCAACATTTTTCTCCAGTGACAAAATCCTGCTGGCTGGCAAAAAGCACACCCTCCAGATGGAAATATCCGCTCCAGCGGCACTATCTATTCTGCCCACCGCCAGCTACCAAAGCGACCCGTCAAAGGAAATCCTCCAGCTGCAACTGGCATTTGAACCAAGCGCATCCCTTGAAACACGGATAATTTTCACAATCCTGTGACACTATATTTTTCAAATGCC
>JAFZZD010000290.1 GCA_017615955.1 Victivallales bacterium | reverse complement strand
TCCTGCAACTGCACATACCTTCCCAAAGGCGTGCCAGAGGCCTGCCCATACAGCGCCGCCATGGAGACCTGGTCCGCCTCCTTCTCCACACGTTTTCCAAAGCGCAATTTTGCAAGCGTCTTGCCCGCAGAATCAAACAATTCCAGCTCGACGGCATCCGCCTCAAGCTCCATTGCCTTCAGATCATCAGCCTCCGCCTGGAAACGCTGCGCAATTTTAGTGTTAAGCAAGTCCAGCACGATTTTTCCTAGCTGGGACACATCCACTGGATAGTCGCCGCGTTCAGCCAGCACCCAGCCCTGCTCGGTGCGCCTGAAGTTCAGCTTCTGGCCATTTTTGGCAACGGAAATCGCCTTGACCGCCTCCGCGTCAAAGTCCGCGGGCAATATGGTCTGCACCACATCCTCCTCGCGCCAGCCAGCATCCTCGCGGCTGCGCGTGCACCAGGTCAAAAGCCCCAGCACCACCAGTACCACCAAAAGAATGACAATATGCTTAGTCTTCATTATCAATCCTCCTTCAGGCACGGCGCCTGATGAACGCAAATACCACGCCGAAAATAATCACCAGAAGCGGCATCAAGCCAATGTTCAGCACCATTAGGCGATTCTCCAGCGATTCCACGTCATGTCTCATGTCCCGACGCACCTTCTTCAGGTTCTTGCGGGCCTCTGCCTCCTTGCGCTTGATCGTGAGGATTGCCTGCTGCTGTTCCTTGCTGAGCAGTTCCTTGTCCCCGTTCTTGCGTGTCCTCTGCATATCGAACAGCTGCCTCTGCACATTCTGGACTTCCTCCTCGAAGCGGCGTATCTCGTCCTTGAACTTCTCCGAGGCCTGCAATTCCAGATCATGCACCTTCTTGAACGGGCGCTGCTTGACACCCCTGGAGCGGATGTCGAACAACGCCACATCGCCCGACAATGCCTCCAGCAGGTTCTGCACAATGCTGCAGTTGTCATTGATTGGGCTGTACAAAGTCTGGCCGAAGAAGTTCGTGCGTGACACGCAGAACGCGTCATACAGCATGTCCGCATCGCCTACCAGCATGACTGCGCCAGCCTGCTTTGCCTCCTTGAGGGCAGCATCGGCCTCGCCTTCCTTGCGGTCAGGCGCGCCATTGGGAAATGCGGTCTTGAACTTGCCAGTTAGGCGCAGCATCAGCTCGTACTTCCTGCCGCTGGGCGCGAAAGCCCTGAGCATATCGTCCCCATTCTGCTGTGTTGCATAGTTGTCCAGCATGGCGGCGTCATTGCTGCTCTGGAGCAACACTGTCTTTTCAAGCCCTTCGGCAACTGTTCCAGAGAATGCGCCAGCATCCAGCAGCACCATATTGGAGACCTGCGCGGTGGCTGGTTCCTTGGTGGCGATATTCTCAGCAGAAAGGGTAAGGATATTGGGCATGGTTTCGGCGCCGCCCCTGGCATTGTGCCTGATGGCAGTGGCGCATTTGCGGTCTATGACCACCTGGCTCTCGTTAAATTCAAGCCCCCATGCCTTGAGCAATATTGGCAGGGACGACTTTGAATCTGGTGCCTGGTACTGCAGCTGCTGCCTCTGCTGCCTCATCTGCAAATCGGTCAGGCAAATCGGGTCCAGGAACGCCAGCAGCCTGCCGCCACGCAGCACAAACTGGTCCAGCGCAAACTGCAATTTGTCACTGGCACCGCTGGGATGTATGACAATAAGAATATCGATGTCATCGGGAATCTTGTCCACGGACATATCCACCTCCGACACCGCATAGCGCTTCTTCAATTCGCTGACAATGAACCAGGCAGGCGCCACGCCGCCCTGCCCCTGAAGCATCATCTGCGGATTCTCAATGCCGCCCATCACTTTCATGCTGCTCATAATGCCCACCTTGCGCTTCACTGGATTAACCACGGAGATAATCGCCCGCGTCAGGTCATACTCCAGCAAATCCTCCCTGCTGGGGCTGAGGAATGGAATTGCCTCCAATTGGGAGCCGCAGCGGACTGACACGCCCATGTATATGTTCCTGTCCAGTCCCAGAGCGTCCATGCCCTGCCCTGCAATGCCGTCCAGCGTGGCGGAATCCTCCGCATCTGAATCAGGCTTGGGATTGAGTCTTTCCACCTTTACGCGCTTGCCAGCGTGAATCTCGTATTCCCGCAGCATATCGTCCACCCGCTTGGCATAGTTTTTCAATGCCACAGGCATCTGCGCCAAATCTTTGGAATAGTAGAAGCGAATCGTCACATTCTTGTCCAGTGACGACAATGCATTGCGTGTGGCGGCGGACAATGTGTACAGCTTGTCCTCCGTAAAGTCCAGTCTCAAGTTCGTTCTTCTGAAAATGAGGCAAATCTGGAACAAAATCAATGCCACAATTATAACGGCTATTGAAGACGACAGAGCGGTTTTCAAAGTCT
This sequence comes from Victivallales bacterium, assembly GCA_017615955.1. The sequence continues at coordinate 2,604 of JAFZZD010000290.1, read as the reverse complement.
TTTTGTTGCTTTTCATGGAAATCACCTCCTGTTCTTCAATGCGACGCCAGTGGTAAAGAGGCAGAATGTTACAATCGAGGCGAAATAGAGGATATCCCTGAGGTCCAGCACGCCGCGCTGCAGACTGTCAAAATGGAAGATGATGCTCATATATGCCGCCAGGTCCACAAGGGATCCCGATGCGCCCCACTTGAGCAGCAGGTTTGTCACAGGTGGGAAGCCAGCCAGCACCAGCAGCAGGCAGATCACCAGCGATGTGATGAAACTGATAACCTGGTTCCGTGTGAAAGCCGAGGTCATTCCTGTCACCGCCAAGTATGTGCAGGCGATGAGGAGGCTGCCTATGTATCCAGTGAATATTGGACCCATGTCGGGTTCGCCCAGCCATGCGACGGTGATTGGCATGGGCAGCGTCAGCACCAGCGCAAAGGCCAGGAATATGCATCCAGCCAGGAATTTGCCCAGGACCGCCTGTGTCACCGTCACCGGCATTGTAAACAGCAGTTCCAGAGTGCCCAGCCTGCGCTCCTCCGCCCAGAGCCGCATTCCCACGGCAGGCACCAGGAACATATACAGCCAGGGATGCCATACGAAGAATGCCGCCAGGGATGCCTCGTCCATGCGGAAGAAGCCTCCCATCATGAATGTGAAGAAGCCCATCAGCAGCAGGAATATCACAGTGAACACATACGCCACAGGCGAATTGAAATATCCAAGCAATTCGCGCTTTGCTATAATCCAGGTATTTCTCATATTATGCCCTCCGCAGTTTCATTGGTGGTTATGATGCGGAACACCTCGTCCATACGCCCTTTTTCCACATATATTTCGGAGAAGTCCCAGCCCTTGGAACTGAAGAGCTTTCTTACATTTGGCAGGAGCCCTTCCGTTGCGCCTTCCTTGGCGGGCATGAACATGAATGTGCCCTCGCACAGCTGCTTGACCTGGCCAATGCCATTGCCGCCTGAGCAAGCCTGGCTCAACTGCTCCAATGCAAGATTGCATTTCACAACCACGGCACCTGCCTCCGGAGCCTTGGCACGAAGCTGCGCCGGCGTTCCATTGAAGACAATGTGTCCCTTGTCTATGATTGCCACCCTGGTGCAAATCGCCTCCACTTCCTCCAAAATGTGCGTCGAAACGATGATTGCCTTGTTCTTGCCCATCTCGGCTATAAGCTGCCTCATCTGGTGCTTCTGGTTTGGGTCCAGCCCGTCCGTCGGTTCATCCAGCACCAGCACCTTTGGGTCGCAGAGAATCGCCTGGGCAAAGCATGTGCGATGCCTGTATCCCTTTGAAAGCGTGTCAATGGTCTGGTCCAGCACCTTGTCCAGCTGGCAGATCTCTATTGCATTGTCCAGTGCCTTGTGTTTCGCCTCGCCGCGAAGACCGCGTATTCCAGCAGTGAAGTCCAGAAACGAATACACGCTCATGTCTGTATAGAGGGGCGCATTCTCCGGCAAGTATCCAATGGAAGACCTGGCCTGAATGGGTTGCTCCTCCATGTTGAAGCCATCTATGACAATCGTCCCCGCCGTGGGTGGCAGGTATCCCGTCAGCATGCGCATTGTCGTAGATTTGCCGGCGCCGTTAGGTCCAAGGAATCCCAGGACCTCGCCAGTCTTGACTTGGAAAGACACATTGTCCACCGCACTGTACTCTCCGAATACTTTGGTCAAAGCCTCGGCTTTAATCATTGTCTTCACCTCCGATAGCAAAAGATACTGCACGTATTCCGTAAACCCTGGTTTTCAGCAGCCTCCAGTGCTTCTGCTCATCCCAGGGCAGCATGTTGTTTTCCGCGTGCTCCAGCACCAGCAGGCAGCCCTGCCCCGCCCAGGCGGCCATTGTTTCATCCATAATCAAACCAGCCGCGCCATATTCCTCCACGCCTGCGGCGTATGGCGGATCCGCCAGGATGATGTCAGGCTTCACTTCTGGCAGCATTTCAGGCGCCTTCCGTGCATCGGCGCAGATTATGCGGGCGCTTCCCGCCTCTGCTCCAATCGACTTCAGCACTGCGGCAAGATTGGCCTTGATATAGTCAACGTGCCTCTTCTCCTTCTCAAAGAAATACACGGACGCAGCGCCCCTGCTCAATGCCTCTAGGCCAAGCGCCCCAGTGCCGGAAAACAAATCAAGCACCACCTTGCCACGCAAGTCGCCAATGGTGCCGAACATGCTCTCCTTCACACGGTCTTCCGTAGGGCGCACTGCACGGCCATCCGGCGCATTAAGACGTATGCCGCCTGCCAATCCACCAATTATGCGCATAGTCAGCCTTTCCCCTTGAACCCATTCTGCTTGTGGTTGCAACGGGGGCATTTCACCGTGGAGTGCAATGCAAAACGCCCCACGGCAAACACCAGCCCGCATGAGGCGCATTTGTGCACTGTCAGCCTGTGGATACGCCAGGCGTGCGCCTTTGTCCACCATAGCTCAAGGCAATACAACGCCACCAGGACACCTACGATCAACAGGACGTATGCCTCAAACGCTTCTGAAAAGTTCAATACGCAAATCATTGTTTTTTTATGGGGCGCCGAGGCGGCGCCAATTTTTATGTGGGCGCCGAGGCGGCGCCCACTCAAGTTGCCCTGGCGG
>JAFZZD010000289.1 GCA_017615955.1 Victivallales bacterium | reverse complement strand
TTGCTCTTGTCTTTCACCTTGGAAAGGCGGGGGCAGTTTGGCTGGTGCCTGGATAGAAGCGGAGGGAACGGCGGTGGCGGGCTGGAGTGATGCCGTAGCGTTTTCGGAACTGCCTGGTCAGATAGTTGCTGTCGCAGAAGCCGCAGTCCAGGGCGATGTCGGTCAAGGGACGGTTGGTCTCCTCTATTTGACGTCGCGCCTTCTCAAGACGCAGGAAAGTCACGTATTCGTTGGGTGCATAGCCGACAGCCTGCCTGAATTTATGCGCGTAACTTGACAGGCTCATACCCGAAAGCCGTGCCTCCTCTTGCAGTTTCAAAGGGCGTTCAGGATGCAGTTCCAGACGCTCGATGGACTGGAACAGCCTCTCGTCTGTCGTTGCCTCGACGGTGGCGGTGGCAATGGAACCGCTATCGCTGTCAAACACGGAGAGAAGCAGATTTTCCAGGGAGACTTGAATCGCCCAGAGACGGGTGTCGCGACGTGAATTGAGGGCGTTGACGATTTGCCTCATGTGGAATTCGACCTGCTGGAATGCGGCGGGAGAAAGGTGAAGCCGTGGTGTGCAGTCTTGCCTGTTTAGAGTGAAGAATCTTGCGTAGTGCGCCATTTTGCTGAGTTCTGGCGCCAGTCTCTGAAGATAGTCGGTGCTTATGCATAGGTTGTAGATGCGAAAATCCCTGCAGTCACGATAGGCATGGCATTCGCCTGGCAGGATGGTGAAGACGTCGCCTTTGATGATGGAGGTGGTCAGCAAACCCTCCCGTCCTTGCAGGAGATGCACACCATTTCCGCCATGCACGAACACCAGTTCAATATAGTCATGCTTATGCAGTTCAATGGATGTGGCCTGGGGAATGTCCCTGTAAATCAAAGGCAAGCCATCGTTGCGCAAATTATGTAACTGGAAGTATTTCATAGGTCAATCACGAAAGCAGTGAAAAAAGATAATATACAATAGTGGACGTTCTTCATATTGTCCAGTTGATTGCAAAAAACGGGCTCTTTTTCTACCTGAATTAAGAGAGAAAACAAGGCCTTTCACTGCGATTACGTTTTGCAGGATTATGCTATTTTTTTCCAATATCGTTATTGGTTTTCCCTGATGAAAATCGTATAATTAGCACCAGATTTGTGAGAATATAATCCAAGTGGACAGTGAACAGTGGACAGTGAACAGTGGGGTGCGCGTGGCGAAAAGCCCCAGCATTGGGAAGATGCAGTTCAACTCGCTGCTTTTCGCTACAAACCTCCTACAGTCCACTGTCCACTATCCACTGTCCACTGTCCACAGTACACAGTCCACAGTCCACTGTCCACAGTCCACAGTCCACTGTACACAGTACACAGTACACATTATGAGAAAATAGTTTTTGTTTGTCATTGAAAAACAAGGAGAATCTGTCCAGATGAAAAAGAGATGCTTTACTTTAATTGAACTGCTGGTAGTAATTGCCATCATCGCGATTCTTGCCGCGATGCTCCTTCCCGCGTTGAGCAAGGCGCGGGAGAAGGCTCGTGCAATCTCCTGCACGAGCAACCTGCGGCAAATCGGTCAATCCATGAATTTGTACACTTCCGACAACAATGACTACATTCCAGGCATGTATATGGACATGAACAACACTGGCCTTGACACCCGATGGTTCGCGCAACTGGTGCGCTATACGGGCGATCCCACTGTCTATTCCTGCCCTTCCTCCCCCGCCGTGCGGTCTCTCAGCACCCTGAAGAGGAGCCTTGAAGGGAATACCGTACACCACGACCGCGCCACCTTTGGCATTGCCTACGGCATCAACGCCATTTATCTCGGTCAGGTCGGAAGCGATATCGGCTTTGCGCGCAGTTTCGAGATTTCCAAATGGATAGTCGGCGGATTCAAGCATGGCGGCGGAGTCTGCTATCTGGCGGACAGCTCTGGTACCGACCCTGATGCATGGAATTTATACTCACCTGTCAGCACCAATTATCCACCCAACGTCCGCAACCTGATCTATCCTCTTCGTGGGGACGGCTTTCACATCCCGCACAGCAATTCCGCAAACATCCTCTTTGTGGGCGGACATGTCCTCAACTACTCGAAGCAGGCGCTTCAGGGTGTCATCAGCGCCTTTGACGGCAACAAAGCGGAAGGCTTTAACTTCTTCTATCCAGATCGAGACACGAAGTAGCGGTGTGAAAAAGGACTGGCATTTCCACTGTCTTGCATGAAAAGGAGTCATAGAATGAAACACGCCTGTGTCATTTTTGCGCTGTTCCTTGGAATGGCGATGGTGGCGGCGGAGATGCCGCCAAAACTGATTGACGCCACAGCCATCCCTGATTTCCAAATAGAGAAGACAGGTAGCGAGCGGACTTTCAGTCTGCCGCAGCTGCCGCCCAGGCCTGACATGATTGTAGTCCTGCGCTGCCGAATGTCCAGTTTCGGTGGCAGTGGATGCAACTACTGCGCAAGGGTGACCGTTAATGACACGCCACTGGGAATGGTTACCGCCGTCGGTCTTCCGAGACTGCTTTTCCGTGATTTTATCTTTCATCTCAAGGAAGAGCAGTACAAGCATATAGAGTTCAAGATATTCAAGGGCTCCAACATCACGCTGCCTTTTGCCAAAGACAGCGACGACGCAGACAGGCGCACGACGGATGACCTTGGCTCCTGGTTCGTCTTCAACATCTCCGACGCGGCGAATCCCGTGGATGTCAACACGGTCACCTTTCGCAATATCCGCGCCAATCTGGGCGGGAACATCACCCTGTCCGTGCAAGACGTGTCCGTAGGCTATCTGCCTGTTTCCGTCCTTCCCAAGACGAAAGCCGAGACGCTGAATCCAGGCAGAAGTTCCCAGGTGCTCACTGCCAACGGCACGAGGATTGACCTTTATCGCAACGGCGGCTTCACAGTCGCGTTTCCTGGACTGCCCGCGTTTGTGGCCGAAACGGGAATCAGCATGAAACTCAATACAGGCATCGCTCTTCGTGCCTCCGACTGCGAACCCACCATCAAGGTCGTCAGCCAGGCAATCTCCACCAACACCCTGGAACTCACAGCCAACTGGCCTTCCGTTCGGCTGGAGCGCATTCTGACTGTGGCGGAGGACGGGCGTGTTGACTGGTATGACAAATGGACGAATACCGACAAGAAGCATATCCAGGGCATTCCCCTGCGCCATCGCACTGGCCTTGCGGGAACGGAGACCCGAAATTGGCTGTCTGGCTCCTACGAGACTATGGAGGGTTCTTTCGCAAACAACGGAACGGTCTTCTACGAGAACATATCGAAACTCGGTACAGGATGCGTCTTCGTGACCGAGGATGACGCCTCGGAGCGGGTGTTGGACATGGTCAACAACGCGGGCATCGTCGAAATCTACTCGCCAGTGCTGGCCTTGCCGCCAGGCAAGTCATTCTCGATGCACTATAGTGTAAACAGCGTGTCGAGCGGCGGGTACTGGAAGTTCATCAACTCACTGCGGAAGCGCCGAGGCGTGGGCAAATACGGTGTGGAACGCCCGATTTTCTGGGGAGCCGAGATCCCAGCGATACCTGGTTTGAACCTGGAGCAGAGAATCCAGAAGAATCTTGGCGGTCTAGGGCCGATCACCATCGCCTTTACGCCATGGTTGAATTCGATGGAGCGTGAGGTTATTTTAGATGAAAAGCAAAAGGAAAGGCCGACCTTCGAGCACCTGGCTAAGGCCCGCATTGAAGGGCTGAAAAAATTCGGCGAGAAGGTCAAGCTCTACAAGCGTCTGCTACCAAATGCCAAGATCATGGCACTCCAGCATCCTGCCATGAGAGTCACCTACCTCCCCGAGTTCGATAAAAATCCCCTGCGCGTTTCCGCAATCCGCAATGCCGACAGCTCTCCATACCATCACCACGGTTATGACACCATCCTTCTCCGCAAGAAATGCAAGGAAGGCTGGGCGATTGTCTATTACCTGCCGATTCCAGGAACCCCTGCGTACCAGCAGTTCATGGAGAGCGTAGATTTCGCCATCTCCTGCGGCGTGGACGCATTGTACGTTGATGAATACAGTTTCCTGACCCCGCGCAACTACCGCCGCTATGACTATTCCGCCTGGGACGGCTTTTCCGCTGACCTGGACGATAACGGCAATGTTCTGGCACTCAAGAGCGACAATGCGCTGGCAGCGCTCCCCTTCAAGTCGGCTCTGGAGCAGCATCTGGAGGCACATGGAAAACTTCTGCTCACCAATGGCGGTGAGTGCGGGCGCCTGGCCTGCTATTCCAAGACGCAGGGATTTACGGAAGGCACCGCTGTCATATACATGCCCAAGGTGCATCTGTTTCATGTTCCGATGGTGCTGGGCAACTTCGGCACGGAGAACACCCGTCCTGGCGTTATGAAGGCGGTTCGCGAGGTGCTTCAGCATGGCTGCGTCTATTCGCCCCACAATCGGACCAATCATGTGCTGGAAGGTGCGGACAACTTTGTCTGCAAGCTCTATCCAGTGACAGTCACCGAGATAGGCTCTGGCTTCGTCGCAGCCAGAGAGCGCTTCATTGCGCGGGAAAGCGGAGTTTACACCTGGGCGGGAGTCTCTGACGGCGATGTGGAGATTTTTGCCTACAATGAGGACGGCATCAGGGTGCAAAAAGGCTTCAAGGCGAAAATCGTCAACGGCAGCATCAAACTTGAGGTGCCCCCGAAGGGACTGGTGATTGCAGAGAAGAGCTGTCAGATGTTCCAGACCTTGGAACAATCCCATTAGAGGTAATTGCAAAACTATCGCGCCAAGCCGCAAACTGTCGGAGCCGCTGGTTTTTGCCAGCGGAAAAGGCGTGCAATGCCAATAGTTTTGCAATTATCTCCATTACAAATAAACATCAAATCGGCGCCTGATACGCCAGCTTGAAGATTCACGATGCAGATTGCCGCATACTACTTTCCAAATTATCATCTGGACTCCCGCAACGAGGAGTACCATGGGCCTGGATGGACGGAGTGGGAGTTGATGAAATGCGCCCGCCCACGCTTTCCTGGTCATCGCCAACCGCGCATACCATTGTGGGGATATGAGGACGAGGCGGATCCGCAGGTGATGGCGCGGAAAATCTCGGCTGCCTCCGAGGCTGGCATTGATGCCTTTGTATTCGATTGGTACTGGTATGATGGGCCGTATCTGGAACGCGCATTGAACGAGGGATTCCTGAAGGCACCCAATCGCGACAGGCTGAACTTTGCGCTGATGTGGGCCAACCATGACTGGTGCGATCGGCATCCATGCAACTACGGATCCGCCATGAACCCAAGGACGCTTTACCCCTGTGCCATCACATCGGAAAATATTCTTCAGGTTTGGGAATACGTTGTCACACGATACATGACCCAGGAGGGTTATTGGCGGGTAGGTGGAGTGCCGTACTTCTCCATCTATGCCGTCAACAGTTTCATTGCCAGGATGGGCGGTGTCGATAAGGCTGCGCATGCACTGGAGCAACTTCGGGAAATGGCACGCCAGGCTGGCCTGCCAGGCGTACATTTAAATGCGATATGGTATGACAACTTGGACAACCAGCCTTTCTGCGTCTGTCCCCAACGGGACTGGGTGGAAGTGCTCGGCTTCGACAGTTATACAAGTTACAATTCGGCTGGCACCAGTTCGCGTTGGATAAAGCAGTTCCCGACTCTGGACTTTGCCACGGAGGCGCAAGACTACATTAATCTTGCGAAACGGGCTCAGGCTACTTTGGCCGCTCCGTATTTCCCCGTGGCGACGGCTGGATGGGACTCCACGCCGCGCTGTGTGCAGTCTGACGTGTTCCGTCCAGGCGGATATCCTTGGTTGCCCGTGATGGAGCCTGATGCCAAAGCCTTTGGTGAGGAGATGTGTGCACTGGCCTCTTTGCTTCAGGAACGTCCCGAGGATGAGCGCATTCTCTTCATCAATGCCTGGAATGAATGGACAGAAGGTAGTTATCTGGAGCCTGATACTGTCCAGAAGGACGCTTATCTCCGCACCATAAAAGAGGTGACTTCTCAATTTCTTTAGGCAAATGCGAGAACAGGAAATGTGTGTGCGGCTCATGGCAGCACACATGAATATCAATCGTTTACCTATTACTAACTGGAAAAGCTGGGAAAATATTGTATTGTAATGCACGTTTCAAGTCTTTTTGTACTCGTAAACTATCGCGCCAAGCCGCAAACTGTCGGAGCCGCTGGCTTCAGCCAGCGGTTAAGGCATGCCTTTACAGGAGTTTTGCAATTACCTTGTAACTAATGTGTTTGGTCTCTTAAAGGCTTGAAATACTTTTATCTGACTGTAGTGTGAAGAGCAATCCATTCTAGCCGTGCCACTTTGGCACTCACATTCAAATACCGCATTACCCCACAATGAAAATCCAGAGTTCACCAAGCATAAGGCGCATGCCCACCTACCTGCACAGGTTGTTCAGCCTCAGGTCCTCTGGGCAGGAATGGGTTTCCAGCGCGGAATTGGCCGAGTACATGAACATACCCCACATCATGGTGCGAAAGGACATCGCCGTGGCGGGCCTTTCTGGCAAGCGGCACCAGGGCTTCAAAGTCAACGAGCTGATTGACGCAATTTTGCGCTTTGTTGGCTGGGACAAAAGCACATCCGCAACACTTATTGGCGCGGGTTCACTAGGCACCGCCCTGCTGGGCTTCAGGGACTTCCAGTCATACAACTTCAGGATAGAGACAGTATTCGACGCGGACCCGCGCAAAGTCGGCCATGAAATACATGGATATGAGGTGTTTGACATTGCGGAGATAGGCACGCGCCTGAAGCAGTCGCCGCCCAAGGTTGGCGTCATCTGCGTGCCCGCTGCCAGTGCCCAGGCAATTGCTGATACGCTGGTTTCCCTGGGCATAAAGTACATCTGGAACTTTGCCAACATCTGTCTTCAGGTGCCAGAGGATGTGATTGTGCAAAGGGAGGTCATCGCAGGCGGACTTGCTGTCCTTTTTGCGAAGATACGCAAAAACGAATCAGGTGAGCCCATTACGGAGGACTGAAGGGATGAAGGGCGCAATCATAGACCTGGACGGCACGATTATCGACAGCATGCCGTACTGGGACAGGCTGGGCATAGACTATATCATATCCAAGGGGCTTGTGCCCAAGGCAGATTTGAAGGAGCGTCTTGCTCCTCTGGAAATAAAGGCAGGCGCCATGTTCCTCAAGGAGGATTATGGCCTGACCGAGGACGTGCCCACAATCTGCCAGGAGCTATTGGCTGGCATTGAAAGCGTCTATCGCGAGAAGGCGCCGCTTCTGCCAGGCGTCATGGAGGCGCTTCAGCAAATGCATGACGACGGCGTGAAAATGGCATTGTTCACGGCCACCACCACGGAACTCGCCGTGGCTGCGCTGAAGCGCACAGGCGTGTTTGGCTTCTTTGACTGCGTGATTTCAACCATTGAAATCGGCATGGAAAAGTCCTCGCCAGAAGCATATTTCCTGGTTCTGGAACGCCTGGGCACGGCACCATCGGAGACCACCGTTTACGATGACCGCGAATACGCCCTTGAAGGCGCCCGCAAGGCAGGCCTGAAAGCGTTCCCCTCTTTGATTTTATAAGTACCGACTGTGAATCGTTGGGTGCGCGGGGCGAATGCCCCGCGTTTGGAAGGCATGCTATTCCGCGCGGCCAGGGGCCGCGCGTCAGGACGCGTGACTGCCATCCACGCCTGGCAGGCACAACACTATCAGTGTCCCTCCAGCCTCATCACAGACCACAGTCCACAGACCACAGACCACAGGCCACAGTCCACTTTTTCAGAAGCACATATATGATTTACGGGTTATTAGCCATCATAGCAACTGGCATTCAATGGACAATCACTGCGGTTGCCATGTCGCAGGCGCGTCATTCTGTAAAGGATTTCACGCCATTCTACATCATAGGCGGCTCCACGGCCCTGCTTTTCATTGGCTTGAGCAAGGTGCTTTTCGGGTGCCAGATATTGCCTGACGCCATTGCCCTGCGTCCCATTGCCTTGATGCTAATCGGCGGCTGCATCAATGTGGGCTCCAACATCTGCGTAATGTCCACCTTGGGATATAGTGCCTCGGCCTTGTACCTGGCGCTGTCCTCCATGGGATTTGCCGTGTCGTTTTTATGGAGTGTAGTTGTCATGAAGGACCAATTCACCATACTCAATGGCATTGGTATCACGTGCCTTTGTATAGCCGTGGCACTTGCCGCCTTTGCAAAACAAAAGGGGCTCGGCAAGTTTGAATTCAAGCGCCTGGGCATTGCCATACTGGCAACATTATGCGGCGGCGCCGCGCAAATCTGCGTCATCACGGCAGGAAAGGATGCGCAATTGCCGGCATTGGGAAAGACAGGCTGCATTATGCTTACATACGTAGTCGCCTTCAGCATAATCGCCCTGGCAAGACACAAGCCCATAGAAGGAAACATAAAGATCTTCTACACAGCCGCATTCACGTGGGGACTGCTCGCCTTGACATCCTACGCAACTCTCTTCTTTGCGATCAAATGGCTTTCCACGATTTCACGTGCTGGCATAGCATATCCAATCTGCATTTCAATCCAAATGATTGCTTTTACGCTTTACACTCGCTTTTTCCTGAAGGAAAAGCTGTCCCCTCTGCAAATCACGGCACTTGTATTGATAGTCATAGGTGTCATTGCCGTATGATGTTTTAACTACGCTTTAAGGAGAAACAAATGTTCCATGTTTGCGGCGGCACCAGCGCATTCAGAACTTTCATAGAACTTGTAGCGGCAAAGGGCGGAGGCGCGGCGTTCTACGCAAAGCCCTCGGAACTGCCCCATTCCTCGGGGCCAGAACATGTTTACCTGATACTTCCCGACTATGAACAAGGTGACAAAGTGATTCCAGAACAGTCCCTGGAATGGATTGAGGCAATGCTGTCCCTGCGTCGTTCTGAAAGCAGCTTCTACATTGAAAACTACATGGCGCAGGACTATCTGCATGGTTCTCTGACATCCGTCCGTCCCATGGGCAGGGAAAGATACTTCTACCAGGAATACATTGAATGGGAAGGACATCCACTGCAATCCCGTGATGGCTTCTACCTTCCCACCGCAATGCGTTTTCCAGGCAATGAGATTGCTGTTGTCGGTGATTGCATTGGCACACATAATATCTTCCGGCAGGGAAGCTATCATTATCCAGTGCTGTTGAGGAACGCTGACGCAAATGTGCTTTCCGCCTTGACAGACCTGTCGGCATTCAATCCTCTTTTCAGAAAGCCATACAGACTTTGGATGGGCCTTTGGAAAAGGATACTTAATGAGCTGGCAAATATCCCTGATGAAGTTGTGGAAGAGGCTTTCCTCAAGGCATTTCCGCCTATCGAACAACTCTCAATTGGCAATACATCGGAACAAGCAGTCAAGAAGGCATTGAAATGGCACTTGAAATCAGGGCTTTTAATATCTGACGATGGTTCCAAAGGCATGTTCGAGATGATACGCTCCAATGATCTGGGAATACGTGCAAATCTTCGCACGGATGCGACACTTCTGACAGGTGCGTTATTTGCTTCAGCAGGGCAGATATGGCAACAGGAAGAATTGACGCGCATAGGATGCAATCTGGCGGATTTCATCTTGCAGCGCGGCGGGCAAAGACCTGATGGCTTCTTCAAGTGGTTTGACCATACCAACACAGTCTGGGCCTCGGATTCCGGCAGGGATGGCCTGGCAGTCTGGCAACTTTTCAAATGCACGGGACTGGAGCGCTACCGCGACTCGGCAATGAAGCTGGCTAATGCCATGCTCCGCTGGCTTGCCAAAGATGGACTCTGCTGTGGCTCCTTCAAGGGAGATGCCATGCCGCCTGATGCCATGTCCATAAACAATCCTGTCTATTACGGGGAAATGGTCGCTTTCCTGCTCCAACTGCACAATGACGAATGCACATCAGCCGCATTGAAGATCATAGAAAGAATCGCCGAGACATTTCCGCAAGTGTCTCCCTTCGGCTACTCGGACAATTTTACGTGGTGCCGCTGGCTCCTGATGCTATCCAGTGCGCAATTCTACACCAAAAAGGACTTTTCACATAAAATCAACCAGGTCCTGGACTTTTTTGAGGCCCTTCAGGAGGACTGCGGCGGCATACGCGAAACAGCCATTAGACTGGATGGGCATTCTGTGGAAGCGGGCATTGCAGTAGGGGATGGCTCGGATGCCATCGCGGATTTGCTATATTGCAACAACTACGTGCTGTGCAGTCTGTCCATTCTCTTGCGGCTCAAGAAGGAACGTCAGTCGCTCATACAAATGCCGAAAGTTGAATCAATGTATAAAAGACTTCGTGATTTTTTGCTAATCATACAAATCAGCAGTACGGATCCAAGGCTGGACGGCGGCTGGATGAGGGCATTTGACATGCGTCTGACGGAATACCACGGTTTGAACAAGGACATGGACTGGGGGG
>JAFZZD010000288.1 GCA_017615955.1 Victivallales bacterium | reverse complement strand
CCAGAAGCGTATCTTTTTGCCAAGGCAACTTGAGTAAGCGCCGCCTCGGCGCTCACATAATTAAAACGTTTTTGCCTACAGACCAGTTGGCACGTCCAGGAAAACGGTTTCCAGCCCCAGATTGGCGACAAGGGGCATCAAAGCCTTCACGCCCCAGGTTTCCGTGGCGTAATGTCCAGCCGCAATAATGGAGACATTATGCTCCTTTGCCGAATGGAAAATGGAATGCACGACTTCTCCAGTAACAAAGCAGTCAATTCCTTCCTGCCTGCAGAGTTCCATTTGGTCGCTGCACTGCCCGCTTATCACGCCCACCCGTGTTATCTTCCCGTTCGTGTTGTCAAAAATCTTGGTGTTATCGCTTATTTTTGCGGAAAGAAGCCTTGAATTGAGTTCTTGAAGGCTGTTTGTGGCAGGCGTGCCGCAAATGCCGATTTTCATGCCGCGTACATCACAGAAGCGACGAGTGTCCAGCAAGCCCAATTTTTGGGTAATTACTGCATTGTTTCCATATTTGACGTGTGCGTCCAATGGCAAGTGCATACCAAAGAGAGATACCCCTTTTTCAAACATCAATTTGAGGCGCTGAGCATCTGCGCCAGCAATTCGCCTGAAACCATTGCCCCAGCTTATGCCGTGATGAACCACCAGCAACTGCGCTCCTGAATCTGCCGCTTTGGATATGCTTTCCAGGCAGCCGTCCACAGCGAACGCAACTTTGCTGACCTGGCTGGATGCCTCTACCTGCAGGCCATTGTTGGAATAGTCCTCGCAGCAGTAGTCGGCAAACAAAGACGAGAGAAAATCAACTAACTTGTTCAATTCCATAAAACCTTCAACCTTCTGTCTCTGCGTTAAAAAACTCCGCGCATCAGGACGTGGGGAATGCCGGACGGCTGCTGTCATGCGCGGCTGCCCAGCGCGGCCAGAGGACGCGCATCAGGACGGGGGAATGCCAGACGGCTGTCGCTATTCGCGGCTGTCCTGCGCGGCCCCTGGCCGCGCACACTTTTCCTCGTCTATTGCCTTGCAACGCCCGTGTTCTCACTTGGTGGAACTTGCATAAGCCGCAGCGTCTCCGTGGCTATGCGCGAGAAGGGCTTGCCGCATACGGAGCCGCCATACTGCATCTTTCCCTTGGGTTCGTCAACTGTGATAAGAAGCACGAATACAGGATTCTCCAAAGGCACCAATCCAATGAAGGAAGCCGTGTTAAGCGAGCGGGAGTAGCGTTTCTTGCCGTCCGGTCCCTTGACCAGCTTCATGGCGGTGCCAGTCTTGCCAGCCACATTGTATCCCTCCACCACGGCGGACGTAGCGGTGCCGCCACGCTCCACGGTGGCGGATAGGCACTCCAGCATTCTGGAGGCAGTGACACTGCTTATGGGCTGCGCCTTGACAAAGGGCACGGATGGTATTACCTTGCCCTCAGCTGAAACAATCCTATCGACTATGTACGGCTGCATCATGCGCCCGCCATTGCAGATCGCGCAATATGCCTGCACCATCTGGAATGGGGAAATCGATATGGAATGCCCGATTGCAATTCGTGACACATCGACCTTGTACCATTTTTCAACGCTGCGCAGTATTCCAGAAGTCTCCTCAAAGAATGTATGCGGCTCTCCACCCTGGGGATAGAAGCCAACACGGCTCTTGGAGCCTAGGCCATAATTGCGAAGATAATTGTAGAACACCTGCTCCGACATATTCTCTATCACCAGCTTGGCACTGCCGATGTTGCTGGACTTCTGGATGACCTCCTTGATGCTGATGTCTCCAAAACGCGCATTTCCATGCTCGTGCAAGGCACGGTTCCCGTAAATCCAGCGACCATTCTCGCAATCCACCAAAAAGTCAGGCTTCAGATTGGCATAGTCCATGGCGGACGAGACACTAACAGCCTTCATGATGGAGCCTGGCTCGTAGGCGCCCAGCAGCGCGTGGAACTGGCAATTGTCCACAGAGAATGTACTCTTGTCATTGAAGTCAAAATTGGGATATTGGTACAGGGACAATATCGCGCCCGTCCGCGGATCCATCATCAGCGCATACGCGCGCTCTGGACGATGCTCCTGTATCACATCGCCCATCACACGCTCCACGATGCTCTGTATGGGATACTGTATCGTAAGATGCACGGCATATCCATTCAATTTGTCATCGTATGCCACAGGAACATAATTGGAGGACAGCACATTGCCGTCAAGCGCAATGTAGCGCTGCCCCGTCAACCGCGTCAATTCCTTGTCCATCAGCCTTTCAATGCCGCTGACGCCGTGTTCCTTGTCATCGCAAAAACCCAGGGTATTGGACAGCATGCGCCCCTTCGGGTAGTAGCGCATGGTGGTCTCGTCAAAATGAAGCGCATCAACGGGCACCCTGTAGCGCAGGAACTTGCCAGATGCATTGCGCACCGCCGCCCACTCAAGAAAACTCTTCTGGATTTTTTCCGCATCTTCAAATGAAAGATTCTTTGCAACAGGCACTGCATAGCCTTTGTGCAGAATGCGGTTGATGTTCTTCGCAAGCTGGTTGCCTTCCAGAGACAGCGTGGCCTCCAATACTCCCACCACGCCACGCAGCTGCTCAAGTTCGTTCACCTTCAAGGGACATATATATATGGTGAAGCAGTTCTGGAAGCCGATCTCCCTGCAGTTTTCGACAATGACTCCAGGCAGCCGCATCCTGGCAATCTTCAAGGCATTGTCCTTGCCCACATAGTCCTTGACCAGCACACGCACATCCTTGGTAAGTGCTTCGCTGCATTTGACCAGCAGCTGCTCCTTCGTAAGCGGGAGCCTTTCAGAAAGAAACTGGCAGAATCCCGCCAGGTCCGCCTTGGGAGCATCCACAACCAGGCGTGGCGTCACAAACAAATCCCTGGTGCGAATGTTCCCTGCCAGCAGGTTGTTGTCCCTGTCATATATTTCACCACGGGTACCCAGCAAAGTCTGCCTGAACCCCAATATTCTGGACACTTGCTCCTGGTGTTTTTCATGCTCCACATACTGTAGCTTCCAGAATTTCAGACCAACGGCAAGCGCAAGGCAAAGGAGACAAAACATGACGGCGCCGCCCCGCACCATATTCCTGTAGCGCATTTCATTGTCAATAGGCAGGACGTGCCTTTTGTCGTCCGCCACTGTTTTCAGCCAATTCCTTACTATGTCAAGAATCTGGTGCAAATATGCCTTTTCCCCCCCTTTCTTCGGGTTCGTATCCGTTGTAAAATTAATGTCTCCCGAACTCATGGAATCCCCCTTGGCCAATAAAGTATTAATAAACTTAGGCAATTTTAAACAATTGCCTTAATAATAAAAACAGGATGCAGGGGACACATAAAGAGAAACAAGCCAGCCTCCAGAACCAACGACCTTTATCGCGATGTGACGCTTACCACCCAGCTCCCCTTCTACCGCGCCCCAGTGTGAATACACCAGGGAAAATGGAAAAATCCCACACTTTCCAGAAATACTGCCGATTCGCCAGAATAGCACTACCGCGCATATTACGAAGCCAGTCCCTGCCGCCTTGCTACCTCAGCGGCGCGGAGACCTTCCTCCTTAATCCTAATGCCAATCTCCCTTTATGTGTCCCCTGCCTCCTGTCTTTTGATATTGTCTCATCATCGCCATTCCATAATGAAATGGCGAACCTTGCTCTTACCTATTTGCAAATGACTGCCCAACCATAGCAGTCTCGTTTTCCACATCCTGCGCCTTGCCAGCCGCAAGCATGGTATCGCGATACGCCAGGTCATCCGCATTGATTATGCAGACCTGCCCAGGCTGGGGCGACACCATCTTCATCCTCCTGGCAAAATCCACAACCTTGCTGTTCTTCAGGCTCTGAAGATAAGTCTGCTGATTCTTGATGTGGGACCTGAGCCTCCCCATCTCCTTCTCAACAAGCGTTATCTCCTTGTCTATCCTGGCAATCTGCCTCCGCTGGTCCATTCTCTTTACAACTCCGGCCACCACCAGAAGAATTGTCAGGCCCAGCGTGACAAATCCCATGGCATGGTTGCCGCCGCCTCCTTCAGGCGGTCTCTCCTTGCGCCAATGTTCCCCTTGCATCTGTTTCATCCTCCTTGAAACATTATGTATATCTATTTTGACCAGCCATTTTCACAACTGGTCAAGCAACTGTCACATTCCTCATTTCTTCAACGCCGCGCGAAGCTTGGCACACGAGGCCCGGCTGTTGCCAGCCTGTTCCTCCTCCGTTGGGCGCATGGGCTTATGCGTCAACACCTCCAAGGTGCTTACCTTTCCGCACACGCATATCGGCAGACCTGGCGGGCATACGCACTCCGCAGCCTGATAGGCAAAGAACTGCTTCACCATCCTGTCCTCCAACGAATGAAACGAAATCACCGTCATCAAGCCGCCAGGCGAGAGCAATTCAAGCGCTGCCTTCAATCCCCGCTCCAGTTCACCAAGCTCGTCGTTGACGGCGATCCTCAATGCCTGGAAGCAGCGAGTGGCGGGTGGCAGGCCATTCTTCTGGCCATGCCCCACAATGCCGCTGACCATTGCCGCGAAGTCCTGGGTGCCCTGCCACGGCGTCTTCTGCCTTCTGGCCACCACCGCTCTGGCAATCTGCCGCGCCTTGTGTTCCTCGCCGTACTGGAAGAAAATGTCAGCCAATTCCTTTTCAGGAAGTTCGTTGAGCAGCTGCGCGGCGGTTTTTCCAGTGGTCTGGTCCATCCTCATGTCCAGAGGAGCATCGAACCTGAACGAGAAGCCACGCTCCGGCGTGTCAATCTGCGGCGAAGAGACACCCAGGTCCAGCAGCACCGCATCCACGTTCTCCCATCCCAGGGAATGCGCAGCCTCCAGCATATCGGAGTATTGAGCATGCATGACATGAGCACGCCCGCCAAAGGGCGCCAGGCGTTGGGAAGCGGCTGCGATTGCCACCTCGTCCCTGTCCAGTCCCAGCAATTCCGCTTCAGGCAATGCCTCCAGAATTGCCGCCGAGTGCCCTGCCCCGCCCAATGTGCCGTCCACAAACCTTTGTATCATACGGCCTTTGAATAGTTCCAGCACCTGGTCAAGCATCACGCTCTGGTGTTGAAAAGCCATGTTCTACTCCGATCTTGTTCTGGTCTTCAGGCGTTGCACGTCCTGATTCAGCTTGTTGATGTTGTCCAAAGAATGTGCAAAGAGCTGGTTATACGCCTCTTCCGTCATTATTCTTCCATAGTCACTTGCACCCACGAAAACCAGGGTGTCCCCCGCCTTTCCAAGATGGGAATACTCCAGGAGTTCAGGTGTCAGCTGGAAGCGCCCCTGCCCATCGGTCTCCACTGGTGTAGTAAGCATTGAGAATATTGTTTTGGCCTGAAGCGTAATTATATCGCTGTCATCCAACGATTCTATGTAATCGCAGTATTGGACGTAGTAGTCATAACTGCTGATCTTCACATCGTTGTTTGTGCCAGGCATCAGATAGAAGGGCTGCTTCTGCCCCGACCCTGCCTGTTCTCGCCATAATTTTGGCATAAGCAGCCTGCGCTGGGCATCTATCTTGCACTTGGAGATCCCATTGAAGCGCATTTTAGGTTGTTGGCTGCTTTCGTTGTCCATTTTTATGCTTGGCTTCTCTGGTTCTCCACCTATTTTCACCTCAAATCAACTATTTTCAACTATTTTCACCAGAAAAGTGCACATAACATACTGATAAACAAAATCTTGTCAAACAGCCTATGCCCTAAAATT
>JAFZZD010000035.1 GCA_017615955.1 Victivallales bacterium | reverse complement strand
CAGTGCTTACGGTCGTGTTCTCCTTGCAGTGCCAGCCTGAACAGCGGTCGGCATACGGGCAGTCTGAACAGGCAAACGAAGATTCGTTGGGAAGGAAAACTCCAGCCTGAATGCCTCTGTCTGCCGTGGTGAACAACTTTTCCAACCGCTGGTAGTGGTTGTCATCACGGCTGGTGAAGAAATGCCTGACTGTCGGTGTCTTGGCTTTCGTGACCACATCGAACCTGAACGATGTCGGTCTGCGCTGATGAACCTTCTCGAAGGCGTAGCTGAACACTGTGGCCTGCAAGTCCTTCTCCGCCCTGTCATCGCTCCACATCCGTGCGGCTGTCTTGAAGTCCACGATGGTGTCAGAACCCTTGCCGTTCTCATCGTCAAACGGCGTCTGCTCTGAAATTACCATGTCCAGTTCGCCGATAAGCGGCTTGGACAATCCTGGAATCTCCACCTTGAACGGCTCGGCGACACTTTGTATGTTCCAGTAGTCAATCCACTCCTTGTTCATCACCTCGAACATCCGCTTGGCCGTCGCTATCTGGTCTTCGATGTTCTCGTCACGCTTGAAGACGATGTTGGCCGCGTCCTTGCAGTTTGCCTGGAAGTATGTCGCAAAGGCATCGGTCATCTGCTCGGCTGTGAGAAGTTTTCCCGTTTTGGCGGCCTGTGCCTGTTCGGACAGTACGCAATGGAACGCAGAGCCAAATGGAAGCGCAACTGGTGTGCGCTCCACTTCGGCCTTTTCCACGTACCTGTAGTAGTACAGCAGCTGGCAGGTGTTGATGTATGTGTTGAGGGCTGTGTAGGAGTAGTGTGGCTGCTCCTTCAGCTGCGCGAGTGTGGGTTTGGATTCTTCTTCCATAGTCGTTTCTCCTGAAAAGAATGGTTACCCATAGCCAGTGTTTTGCTGGCTATAGGCATTGTGGGTTGCTTATGCGGCGGCTCCAGAGAATTCCTGTATCAATTGGCTGCATACCTTTGACGGTATTTGGTCAACGGCAGGAACATTGCATCTCTGGAGTATCTGCTGGATTGTCCATCCGGCGCGCTTGGCAAGACTGAGTAGGTAATTGACCTGCTTCGGCGATGCCGCCGCGTTGGAGTTGCGGTACTGCTTGCCTTGGTTTGGCTGGTACTGTGGCTGGCTCTGCTGGTAGTTGGCCTGCGGGTCGTAATACTGCGGCTGTGCTGGTTGCTTGACAGATTGCTGTGCCTGGGGTGCCATCTGCTGAGGTGCCATCTGCTGCGCTGGTGCGCCGTTGTGCAGTTCGGCCTCGACAGAGTTCCTTACAAAGTCGAACACACCGTGTACTTTCTCCTGTAACTGCTGCGGATTAAGACCATCTGGCAGCTCCACCTCAATCTGGCAATGATACTGCTGGCTTGAATACTCGCTCTCCGCGGGCACTTTCTTGGAATAGGATGCGTTTAGTTTAAGCATGGTTGTCTCCTGTCTTGTTTTGGTTGGTTAAAACTCCTGGAAGTCAATGAGGTTCTCGCAGTCGCTGTCATTGACCGCGATGCGTCTTGTCTGCACCTCGCCGCTCTCGATGACAAACTCGCCTGACTTGTACATCTGCTCGGCTATGTACTGTGCTTCCTGTGGCGAATTGGCTTCAACGGTGAAGTCATCGGCCACAGTCTCCTCTATGATTATCTGGTACTGGGGCATAAAACTCCTTGGCTGATTTTTGACGGAATTGCCGCAAAAGACATAAAAGCCTGGATAAACCATCCGTTAATGCGGACATCATTCAGGCTTGCGGCGTAGATAGAAGCCCGTCCAGAACAAGTCTCCAGAACGGGCTTTTTGCTGCCGTCAGACAGCGAGACGGATTCTCTCCAGCTTGCGGGTTGCGTCGGCATAGAGCCTTTCCTTCTGCTTCTGCTCGATGAGTGCGGCCTTTATCTTGCGTGCCGCCTCAAGCAGACGGACTTCGAGACTGGCAAGCTGCTCGCGCATGGCAGTAATGCTCGCAAGCGTCTCGTCCAGCGGATTGGCTGGGACTGTTGTCTGCGGGATTGGTCTTGTGAATGTCGTTGCTGACGTTGCGATGGGTGTGGAAGTGATGACCTGTGTCATGGTTGTCTTCTCCTTGGTTTTGGTGTTGTTTTGTTTGTCTGTGTTGGTTTGGGTTGCTATTGGACTGCTGGAAACTGCTTCTGGTCTGGCTTCGGGTTCAGGCGCAGTGGCCGTTGCGTTGCTCTGGCTGGAAAATCCGCACGGCATGAACATGTAGGTTCCTATGCCAGCAGATGACACCAGAGGACACTGCGACTTGGACGGAAATGCCAGCGATGTAAAGCCCATCTTCAGAAACTGCATGAGATAATGGGTGTTGATTCGGACTTTTCTCGGCAGGCTCGGACCGCTGCACTTTGCCTTGAACAATCCAGGACGCAGCGACTTCTCCTGTTCGTTGTCCTCAAGAAGTTCGATTCTGTCGCTATTGACTGTCAATGTCGCGAGTGATGCCTTCTTGCCGAGGAATGACAGCAGAGATTCGGCGCTTTCGGGTGACAGGGTTATCTTGACGTCGCAAGTCCCCTCTGGCGGTATCACCTGCAAGTAGTTCGGGTAGCGTGTGTCCAGTGCCTTTGCCGTGTACCTGAAGCAATCCCCCGCTATGGTGAACATCCAGTCGCTGTTTGTGGTTTTCCAGTGTGCAAGCGATGTCCAGCGAAGGGACTTCAGTAATGCGTAGTTTTTGGACTGTGGCAGCGTAACGTCGCTCTTCAGCTGCAAGGGCAGAGGCAGGTGGAAGAGCTGCCTTCCGTCCGTGCCAGCAATGCCTTTTGACGAGACATTGACTCCTGACAGAGCCAGTCTGTCCCTAGGCTCGCTCGCGCAGGTGAACGCCTGGAGAACGAAGTTTGCGAAGTTGGTTGGCAGGACGGTTGCATCGGCGTCCTTGGGAATCAGGAACTTGGCATCGGTCTTCTTTGAGGTCATCGGCACAAGCTGCCCGATGAACCGCTCGTCGCAGTTCAGCATGACGTGTGCCGCGTCCTGCTCGATTGAAAGGCGTGCTCCTTTTGCGGAGGCAAGCATCCTCCTGAACATATCAAGATTCACGTCAAATGCGGTGTTCTTCTCGTCGAACACGGCATCCATCAGGACAATGGAAAACTGCTGTTCGGGAAGGGTGCATCCAATCGTTATTCTCTGCTTGTCGGATTGGAATGTTAGCGTGGGGTGGCAGTCGATTGGCAGCCTGGCGTTGGCGATCATCTTCAGGATGGGTGCAAGTGCCTCTTCGACCGTGGATTTGAGTACGGTGATTTTCATTGTGTGTTACTCCTTGTTGTTGAATGGAACATAGACACAAAAAAGCCCACCGCCGCATATCGCGACGGTGGGCTTGTACGGATTGTTATTTATCAGAGCCTCCCGCTCTGGTCACTGGAGTTATATATACGCGAGATTTCTTGAATTACGGAATCTACTTTGTCTCGCTGCTCAACAGTTCTCGGATTTTCTTGTATTCTGGGGTATCAGGCAAGGTGTCGATGTACTTTAGAGTGCGGTTTATCTTTTCCTGCGGTGTTATGACACCAACCTCGCCAGCAATCACGGCAATGGCTTTTTGCTGTGCCTCGTCTCCAATGTGGGTGTAGTAGGCATCAATAATGTCGCAATTGTCGCCAAGGATTGACTGGACAACGGCCTTTGGCACATTAGCCTCAGCACAATGGGACGCAAAACTGTGACGCAGGGAATGAAAGCCGTAAACGGTGATTGCTCTGGCGCGTCCTTCAACATTTACGGAGGTTTTCAAGCCAATCCATTTTAGAACCCGCAGCACATCTATATTGACCAGACCGTTGCCGATGTTCTTGCCTTTTGCATCCACCTTGTTGTACCTTTCTGCGACATTAGGACAGACATAGCCGTAGTCGTCGGTCTTCCAGGCAAGTGCCTCATTCAGAACTGTCAGCAGTTGAGGTGCGATGGGTATGGTGACATCCTTGCCTGTCTTGAACTGCTTGCACTCGATTTTCCTCTGTGCCAGATTCACCTTTGACCAACGAAGCAGCACGCAGTCTTTCAAACGCTGGCCAGTGTATAGTCCGAGGTAGTATATGACCTTGATCTCCTGCTTGTTTTTCACCTTGAATTTGGGATTCTCCAAAGCCTCCATCAGAGCTTTTTCCTGCTCATGGGTGAACGACATGCGGCGAACACCGATGTCCTGCTCCTCGCGTGGCTTTCGCAGAAGTGTCCTTGAGGCAAACGGATTCTCGGCATCATTGCAATACTCTTTGAGAACATTGAAGATTTTGCGAAGACGAAGCACTCTTCGATTGTGTGTGTCCACTGCGATGTTCAAGGTCTTCATGTGCTTTGTAAACCCCAGCGCATCCTCGTATGTAATGGTGTGGAGTTCACGGAGCGGGTCGCCTATGAAATCCACGAAATCCTGGAACGTCGATTGATAGGACATTTGCTCGTGTATGGTGGCTGGCATGGCACGGTCTGGAGAGACAGAGTATTTCTCCCAGGCACTGCCAAGAGTGAGACGCATGATACGACCTGCAAGCTGACGGGCGTTCTTCACATGTGCCGCAACAATCTCTACAGTTGTCGCCTGCAATGTCGGCAGCAGCCGATTGTACTCTTCCAATGCCTTTTCGTAATCGTCCGTCTTGAGATTGACGTTCTTGCGCTTGCCGTTTATCTGGTAGCGGAGATAGTAGTTTCCCCCTTTCTTGACTTGATAGATGGTGCCGAGTGGTAGTTTTTCCTTTTCCTGTTCCATGCGTTTCTTTTTTCTGCCCATGACGCGGCTCTCCTGACTTTGCGAAGCCAGTGATACCGATTGAGACCAATATAGGGCATTTTAGCACGAAAAAAAGCACTGAATGCCAAATAACGGCAAAAAACAGTGCTTTCCCTACTTAAAACTGGTGGAGCATATCGGGCTCGAACCGATGACCTTCTGCATGCCATGCAGACGCTCTAGCCAACTGAGCTAATGCCCCTTGTTAAGAAATTGCGCTTAATATACGCATTGTCGCCAAAAATGCAAAGCGACTGGTCGCAGATTTTGCCAATTGAAAATTCAATTGCGCCAGGCGAGCATATTCTTGTAAGGCAGGTTGCCGCCGAAGATATCCAGTGCGCTGCCCACGGTGAAATCCACACGCCCATTGCCTGCGCTGTTGAGCAATTCAATATCCTCCATGCTTGAAATGCCCCCTGCATACGTCACTGGCATTGGTGAGTACTGGGCAAGCAACGACACCAGTTTTGCATCAATGCCGCCTTGCTTGCCCTCCATGCCAACGGCATGCACCAGCAATTCATCGCAATAATCCGCCAGACTTGCCAAGTTCTCCTGCGAAAGCGTGTATTTGCAGATATCCTGCCATCTGTTGCATGCCACATGATATTCACCTTCCACAAAGATGCAACTCAAATCCAGCACCAGCCTGTTTCGCCCTGCGGCCCTGCTCATGGCAGCAAGCCTGTCCATATTGAGTTCGCCGTCAGTGAACAGCCATGATGTGACAATCACATGGCTTGCGCCTGCATCCAGCCATCTGGCGCAATTCTCAGGCGAAAGCCCGCCACCCACCTGAAGTGTGCCAGGTGCCGCAGACAGCGCCTGCTTTGCAGCCTCCTCATTGCCAGGCCCCAGCATGATGACATGACCGCCAGTCAGTCCGTCCTCCTTGTAGAGAGAAGCATAGAACGCGGGTGATTTGTCCGACACAAAATTAGTCTTTGCCGTGCCGTCATCCCTCAATGTGGAGCCCACGATTTGCTTGACTTTTCCCTGGTGCAGGTCTATGCAGGGTCTGAATCTCATTTTTGCAGTCCAATATGGAAATCAGTCACAGGGGAGATAATCCAATGCAGCATCCAGCAGGAAGAAGAACCAAAGCACACAATTTGCTGCAACAACGACAGCCACTGCTGCGCTGCCCAGGTCCTTTGCGTGCTTTGCCAATTCGTTGTAATCAGGCGACACCAAATCCACAATTGCCTCAATTGCGGTATTCAGCAATTCAGTTGCCATGACTACCAGCCACGCAGCCACTAGAATTGCAGCCTGCGGCATTGAAAACCAGTCCAGAAAATAGAACAGGCAGGCAGCCACCAGCACAATCACGCCGCAAATGCATTCCATGCTGAATGCGGTTTCCTTGATTGCAACCTTAATGCCATTCCAGGAATAACCGAATGCATCAAAAATATGTTTAATCCCCTTTGATTTTGGAATACTCGCTGGTCTCATTTGTCCAATTGCCTCATTTCCTCAAGAAAACTCTCCATATCCTCCCTGGTACCCATGGTCACCCTGATGAACTCGGATATACGGGGAAGATTAAAATACCGCACAATGAAGCCATCTTTCCTAAGCTCGGTGAAGATCTCCGAGGCAGGTCTGTTGGGCTTCACAAAAATGAAATTGGATTGGGAAGGCAACACCTTGCATCCCATCTTACGCAGTTCTTCGCTGAGCCAATCGCGAGTGGCGCAGATTTTTGCTGCATTGGCCCGCATGTATTCCACATCCTCCAGGGCGGCCTTTGCAATCGCCTGCGTGAGAAAATCGATATTGTATGAATCGCGCACCTTGTTCATCTCGTTGATCAACGCCTCTGGCGCAAATGCCAAGCCAATGCGCAATCCCGCCAAAGAGAAACTCTTGGAGAAAGTGCGGGACACAATCACGTTGGGATAGTTGGCAATCTCGCTGATGAAACTGCTTCCAGCAAAGTCCGCGTATGCCTCATCCACCCAGACCACGCCATTGGCATTGCGGCACAACTCCTTGAGTCGCTCTTCGTCAGGCAGGTTTCCAGTAGGAGCATTGGGACGAGCCAGCATAATCAGTTTTGCCTCGCTGGCAAGCTGCGCGGCATTCTCTGGGATGTCGAAATTCTCATCCAAGGGTATTGGCAACGGTTTTGCCCCTTGTATGTCCGACAGCACTGGATACAGCGAATAACTGGGTTCCGTGTAGGCATAGCATTCCCCCTCGCCCACAAAGGTGCGCAGCGCAATTGTCAGCAACTCGTCAGAGCCATTGCCACAGATGACCTGCTCTGGCTTCACGCCATAGACACTGGCCGCCGTATTGCGCAGTTCCGTGGCGCAAGGATCAGGATACAAACGCAACCTGCGATAATCAAAAGATTTCAAGGCCTCCTCCACTTTCGGCGAAGGCGGGTATGGATTTTCATTGGTGTTCAGCTTGATCAGGCGCTTGAGTCCCCTGGGCTGCTCCCCAGGCACATAGCCGCCTATCTTGCTGATAGCCTCACGTGCATAATTTTTCATATTGTAAACTCCTTTATTTTGTGGGCGCTTATTTATTTGGGTGCCAAGTGGCGCTCAAATAAATCGGTGCCCACAAAATAATTATGCCTTGCTCCAGATGTTCTTGGAGT
>JAFZZD010000287.1 GCA_017615955.1 Victivallales bacterium | reverse complement strand
TGGCGGCTGTTATGCTGATGGCGGGCTTTGCGGCTGCGTTGTTCCACTATATGGGATGGCCCAAGGTCATCGGCTATATTGCGGCAGGCGCATTGATGGGGCTTTCTCCCAGCGTGAAGAACTTCCTGATTTCCAACAGCGACAGTGTGGATGTGCTTGCCAATCTCGGCGTCATATTCCTGATGTTCACTTTGGGGCTGGAATTGAACGTGCGCAAATTGCAACGTAGCGGCGGCACCATCTTTCCCACGGCCATATTCGACCTGCTGATGATGCTGACGGCTGGATATGCTGTGGGTGTGCATTGCCTGGGGCTGGGCCTGCTGCCAAGTCTGTTCCTGGGAGCCATGGTCTGCGATTCCTCCACCACGCTGCTTGCCAAGAGCCTGGAGGAAATGGGCTGCTCCAGGGAGAACTTCGCCTCCAACATATTCGGCACCACAATTTGCGAGGACATTCTGTCCATTGGCGTGATGGCGGTGCTGACTGGCCTTTCACTGACAGGTCAGTTCCAGGCCGGCGAACTGCTTACT
Source organism: Victivallales bacterium (assembly GCA_017615955.1). The sequence goes on along the minus strand of JAFZZD010000287.1, from coordinate 4,825 downwards.
AAACTGGGGGCGCTGGCACTTTTCCTCATCGCGGTTCTTGTGTTTGGCTTCATCCTCCTGCCAAGATTCCTGGACAGGCTTAGCCGCCTGAAGGACAAGGAGACGCTGCTGGTCATAATACTGGGCGTATGCTTCGGCATTGCATTCATCGCCGAAAAACTGGAATACAGCCTGGCTCTTGGCGCGTTTCTGGTAGGTGCCATGGTGGCGAAGTCCAGCGTTTCCCGCCGTGTGCACGAAAGCACGGGCGCCTTGCGCAGCATGTTCAGCGCGGTGTTCTTTGTCACGGTTGGGCTGATGGTGCGGCCAATGGACATGCTTGCCAACTGGATGCCCATCCTGGGGCTGACGCTGCTGGTTCTGCTGTGCAAGACGTTCAATTGCGCATTGATGTCATATCTTACAGGACAGCCCTACAAGGACGCTCTGAAGATTGGCATTGGCCTGGCGCAGATTGGCGACTTCTCGTATATGATTGCGCTGCTGGGAATGACCTTGAACAAGGGGGCGGACCCATATCCAAGGCTGTACCAGATTGCCGTGGGCACATCTGTCCTGACCACTTTGCTTAACCCGTTCCTGCTTCGCTCGTCAGTCGCCATGGGCGATGCGCTGGAAAGGCGTCTTCCTGCGAAAGTTCTGCGCATAATGCAGGACTACACTGCCTGGATGCGCAGTGCGGGCAAGAACATGAAGAAGGATTCGTCCTGGAGCCAGATTCGGAACTACTTCGCATTCTTTGCCGTGGATCTGGCATTGATGGCTGCGGTATTCTTCTCGATGCACTGCCTGATCTATTCCACGGCGTTCTGGGAGATGTTCCCTGATGTGCTGCTGCGCTACCGCCGTTTCATAGTCTGGCTGCTCACAAGCGCCATCAGTTTCTTTGTCATTGTCAGCGCTTTCCTGAATGCCAGGAATATGGGAAAGTATCTTGGGCGGGCCATATTGCCGAAACTTCCCAATCCTGCGGCGAACCATTCCCTGGAGAACCTGTTCCGTCTGCTGGTGGTGTTGATTGCCATCTTTGTGATGCTGGTGGAATTCACCTATTTCAGCACCATGCTGATGATGGGGCCTGCCGTGATACTTTGCATTGTTCTTGGCTATGCGTTGCTGTGCCTGGTGTTCTGGAAAAAGGTCAAGGCAATGGCTCTTGAAGGGCAGAATACACTTCAGCTTGTGCTTGAAAGAGAAGAGGCCATGGAGGAGGAACCTGAAATCAAAGCAAGTAAGAACATGTACAGGACCATCACCATTCCACAAAATTCAGGGGCAGCAAAGCTGACTTTGGCACAGTTGCATTTGAGGCACAGGACTGGCGCGACAATTGTCAAAATCGACAGGCCAGGGCAGGGCGAACTTCCCAATCCGGACGCGAATACGCGCCTTGCCGCAGGTGACCGGCTCTATCTTGTGGCAACGGAGGAGCAGTTCACGAAGGCCGTCGAATTGCTGTCCAGCGCCCGCATAGAGGCCGGGAGCATGGAGGCATTGGCTGGTTTCCTGGAACTGCGCATTGAAAATATCAGGCTCAAGCAAGGGGACTTTGCGCCAGGCAAGACGCTGAAGGAACTCAGGCTGCGGAATGTGTCAGGCACCACAGTGGTGCGCATCCAAAGAAACGAGGGTGCGATGGAGGACAATCCGGGGCCGAATGTGCAGCTTTCCGAGGGCGATTGGGTGTATGTGCTGGGCACCTCTCCCCAGATAGCGGCGGCCAGGGCATATCTTGAAGGAGGTGCCTGATGCTGGAACTTGAGCCAATCGGCATATTCCATTGCAAGGAAAAATATCCCTACGACGTGCCGCGCCAGGGCGTCCTGGCAGGCGCGAACCGCGGGGAGATCGAGCTGTTTCCTGGCAGAAATCTTGAACAGGCTCTGCTTGGACTGGAGGGATTCTCCCGCATTTGGGTGTTGTTCCATTTCAGCCAGGCGGAAGGCTGGAGGCCCATGGTACTGCCTCCACGCCATACGGAACACAAGCAAGGCGTCTTCGCCACCCGGTCCCCGTACAGGCCAAACCACATCGGCATGAGCTGCGTAAAACTGCTGGGCATAGAGGGCTTGCGCATCATTGTCGAAGGGCATGATTTGCTGGAGGGCACACCTGTGCTGGACATAAAGCCATACCTGCCTTACGCCGATGCCTTTCCCGATGCCAAGGCCGGCTGGACAGAGCAAACCGAGGCCAAATACGCAGTCTCATTTTCGGAAAACGCCGCTGCCCAACTGGATTGGCTGGAGAACAATGGCGTGCCTTGCATAAAGGCATTCATTCTTGACCGTCTGGAAAACGAACCCCTCAACCCGCGCCGCAACAGGATGTGCGGCGATTTGCTGGCATACCGCACATGGCGTGTGCGCTTCGATGTGACAGAGGGCAGGGTTCTGGTCCAGGAAATACTCTCTGGCTACACCCAGGAGGAATTGCAGGACACTGCGGACAAGTACGGGGATAAGCAGGTGCACAGAACATTCCTGGAAAAACAGTGGCACCTATGATTGGGAAATGCTATGTTCCTCGTATGGGTAGGTAAATGAAAGCCGCGAAGCGGCTAGTGCCCGCAGGGCGCCCATTACCTACCCTCTTGGAGAACAGAGCGTGGGAAAAAGTAACAGAAAAAGGTAACACTATATGGATTTCAAATACAAATGCCCGAAATGCGGGCAGACAAGCACGATACCGTTTGAGCAGCTGAAGAAGGGGATCAGCTGCCCTTTGTGCGGGCATGGCGCGTCAAGGAATGCTTCAGCCCCTGTTGTGAAGGCCCCTGAACCAAAGCCACCTGCTTTGCAGACACCGTTTATGGACAGCCTGAACGAGGAGCAGAAGCTGGCGGCCTGCTATGATGGCAAGGCTGGGAGCGTGCTGGTGCTGGCTGGTGCGGGCTGTGGAAAGACGCGCACCATGGTGGCCAGGGCAATCTACCTGCTCAAGTACAAGAACGTCATGCCGCAACGCATGGCGATGCTGACTTTCACAAGGAGGGCGGCCCGTGAGATACAGGAGCGTCTTCAGCGTGAGATACCCGACTGCTGCTATGGCGTGTTCGCGGGCACCTTCCACAGTTTCTGCCTTTCGCTTATACACCGGCACACCAATTACTTCAATATGCCCAATATGAAAATCCTGGATTCGGCGGACCAGGAGCAGCTGCTCAATGCACTGCGGAACGACCAGAAATACAAGGAATATGCCTACCAGGAAGGCATCCTTCCCAGTGCCAGGAGCATTGCCTCGATATTGTCCTTTGTCCACAACAAGCGCTGGACTCTTGACGAGTATTTTCTGAAAAATCAATATGAAAATGAGAATACAATGAAGTTCATCATTGAAATCGTGGCGAGATACGAGGAATACAAGAAGAAAAACGAGTATCTGGACTTTGACGACATATTGGCCGTGGTGGCGGACACTCTTGAGTGCAATGCGGATTTCAGGAACGCCGTTCAAAGTTCATTCGACCATATTCTGGTGGATGAAATGCAGGACACCAGCCCCGTGCAATGGGACATAATCAAATACCTGTATCCTCCTATCAGCCTGTTCTGCGTGGGTGATGATGCCCAGAGCATCTATGGCTTCCGTGGCGCCGACTTTGAATCAGTGCATCATTTCTGCGAGAAACTGCCAAATGCAGTCACGTTGAAGCTGACGGAGAACTACCGCTCCACACAAGGCATACTTGATTTGGCAAATGCGCTGCTGGCATCGTCGCCATTGAACTATGACAGGATGCTCCGCGCCTCGTCAGGCGAGGCAGGTCTGAAACCCAGGATGAAGACATATTACTCCGATGAGGAGGAGGCGGAGGATGTCTGCAATATCATACGGCAGAAGTTGATGTGCGGAATGCCGCCCCGGGAGATCATGGTGCTGCTGCGCAGCGCAAACAGCGCACGAATGCTGGAAATGGCACTGAATGCACATCGTGTGCCATATCGTATGGTTGGAGGCGTGGGCTTCCTTCAGGCGGCCCATGTGAAGGATGTTGTATCTACATTCGAGGCCCTTACAACGTTGCGCAATGGCATTGCCTGGCAGAGGTTCCTCTTGCTGCTGCCGGGAATAGGTCTGGTTTCATCCAATCGCATCACCGAACCCATCATGGGCTTTGGACAACGCAAGAGGGCATTGGAATATGTGGCCTCCATATTGAGAAAACGCAGCTATGGCAAGCTGCACCACCCAAAAGACGGCGATATTCTGCGGGCGGCGGCGGACTTCGTCAGTGCCATGTCGGATACAGTGGACAATCCGGCGCAATGCCTGGACAAGGTCCTGAAATTCTTCGAGGATACGCAAATACTTGAATACAAGTACGAGAAATGGTGCGAACGCCAGAAGGACCTGGATGCATTGAGAAGCATAGCCTCCAAGTACACCACGGTTACTGAATTCCTGGAGGCTTTCAAGCTGGATCCCAATGACCAGAAGCAGGATGAGAATGCTGACAAGAAAGTTACGCTTATCACTGTCCACAGCGCAAAGGGAACCGAGGCGGACTTCTGCTGCGTGATGCGAGTGCAGAGCGGCTTCTTCCCGCATTCCAGGGCTTCTTCCGATGATGAAGTCGAGGAGGAACGCAGGGTGCTTTATGTGGCACTCACCAGGGCACGCAAGGAACTTCTTCTTACGCAGGCGCGTCGCATCATGGGCAATAATTCTTTTTCTGCATCAAAAAAGGATTTTCTTGATGCGGATTTTGTGAAGAATATTGAATATATGTGAACTGAAAACTCTGCTCACCTGGCGGGAGGTTCTCAATGGGACTTATGGGAGTTATGGGACTTTGTCTAATTGTCGCATAAGTCCCATA
>JAFZZD010000286.1 GCA_017615955.1 Victivallales bacterium | reverse complement strand
TCTGACAAAATCCCTTTCCCAAATCAAAGTAATATTCCACCTTGGATTTGACTCAATAAATGCTGTTTTGAAAAGTTATGGGATATCTGTGAATTATACACTAGCTTTGATTTGCATAACTTTAGGATGACGTTATCTTTTTGGAAAAATCAAAGCGAAACACAACTTTATAACATGAGGTAATTGGAAAAACACCCTATGGATTTCACATATATGATTCTGAAAGATATTAAAGCAAACTATTACTGGGATTCACCAGGCATAGTACGCATTGGCAAAGACAGGGACATTGCTGCATATCTCGTTGGAGATTGCAGTGGACAATGCCTGATATTCTGCCATGGAAATGGCGAGACAGCTGTTACAGAAAAACATTGGTTTGATGAATTATCAGCCGCTGGCATATCAGTGATTTGCCCTGAATATCGCGGATATGCCCTGTCAGAAGGGGATTTATCTGAAAACGGATGTTACGAGGCAGCTCATGCAGCGTATGATTTTCTTATAGACGAAAAAGGTATGCGCTGCGAGGACATCTATGTTTGTGGTTATTCACTAGGATCCGCCATTGCTGTAGAACTAGCAGCAACCCAAAATTTAGCTGGACTAATTTTGCAGGCACCTTTTCTTGGAGGCAGACAACTAAAACGTTATTGGCAGGAAAAGGCGGAAATGCCTATAAAAGATAATGATAATGATAATAGTTTCCCAACCGATGCCAGACTATCCAACATCCATATACCGACACTTATCATTCATGGCACATCAGATGAAATAATACCGTTTTTTCATGGCAAAGCCGTTTTCAATCGCATCGCCTCAAATAAGAAGGCATTGGTCCCTGTAAAAAAAGCGGGACACTGTAATTTTCAGATAATATTGGGGAAAAAGTATATTCCAATATTGTCAAATTTCATTTTAGAAAAGCAACTCCCATCGAAGCCATCGTGGTCTTGCATTTTATGGATTCTACATAAAATCTTTGGCATGCCAAAGTGGTGACTAAGCGATTCTATGAATTGATAATCACCGTCCCTATCTCCTAAAACACCCGCTGGGCGTTGTTGTAGAGCACGTCTGCCAAGTGCCCCTTTGGCGTGGCGTTGATGATTGCCCGCAGCTGCTCATAGAAGAAGGTGGTGAACTTTACGGCGCCTGTTGTATCTATAATAGAGGTGCCGACTGCATAGTCCTCGCCCATAAGGTAGGCATATTGATTGTTTATCTCCACGGACTTGCCGCGCAGGAATGAAATAGGCGCATCGCTGCCGAAGAGAACACGTTCTGCAGGGAAGTGGTCGAATGTGTATTTTAGGATGCCCTCGTGGTTGATCATGGCCGTGTCAAAGTAGGCATTGGGATACTTCACGAATTCGTCCAGATTTGATTCATAGATGTTCTTCATGAAATATGCTCTGCCGATGTGGGCGAAGACGAAGCGAATGTTCGGGTACTTGTCGCACAGCTCGATCATCTGGCGCTGGTTAAGCTTGTCTGCAAAGCGTCCAGAACGCGGAATGTGCAGCGTCACGGCCAGCTTCCGTCTGTCCAGCATATCAAGTTGCGATGGTGTAAGCATATCCTTGATTTCCACGTTATTGGCTGGCTTGTGGTAGAAGGCAGCGCCATAGTTCAAATATGGCTTGACGCCAGTAGAGCCAGAGCGGACTATGCGCTCCTCCACAAGTTCTGCGGGGTCCGCAGGGGAAATCAGCACATTGATGAAGTCGCCTGGCAATGCGCCTTCAGGCAATTTGCCTCTGTCCGCCGCGTCATTGGGCATGCCGAAGCAGTTGAGATGACATTCCTGTCGCGGCAACAGCTCCGCCACTATGCTGCGCCACATTGGCAGCGTGAATTCCCCGCCAAAGCGGTTGCTGCAGCTATTGCCAGAAAAGCGAAAATCCGCTGGGAAATCCGCCTTGCTCCAGATATGCACGTGTGCATCGAATATCTTTTCTGGAAGCCTGGGTGCCAGTTCTTCCTCGTAGATGAGCCTGTCATTGTCATTCGCAAACATAATCAACCCTCCAATTCACACAAAGCCTTGTCAATTGCACGCTTCACGACATCAAGTGCCTTCACGCTGGTGATCAGCGGCGGCTTCATGAGAGCTGCTGGCGGACAGTCCGCCTTGTAGGTCTGCGCACTCACGTCAATGCAGTATTCCTGTGAGAGGATCTTGCAGAATGCCACTGCCTTCTCGGTCTCCTTGAACACCAGCGCGGATAGCAGCCCCTGCCCCTCAACATTGCACACCAATGATGAATGGCGCACCGCGATTTCAGCTAGAGCAGCCTGCCATTGTGTGCCTATTGCCTTGGTGTAATCCGCATTTGCCTCTGCGAAGCGGATGGTGACGAGGTTTGCCAGACTGGCGATTTCCTCCTGTCCATTGGTGACCAGTGCGCCGAACAGATTCAGGTTGTCCATCTCCGCCGTGGTGAGGATTCTGCTGGCGGGATACATGCCGCCGGGGAAGCCCTTGCCCACGGAGACAAAGTCAGGCTTCAAGCCATATTCCTTAGATAGGAACAGTTCAGGCGACCACATACAGCTCTGAATCTCATCCACAAAGCAGGGTATGTTGCGGCTGTGGCAAAGCTCATAGCACTTCTGGAGATAGTCCTTGTGCAGTTTAATGGCGCCATAATTCATAAGGATAAGCTCGTGTATGAAGCCAGCGATTCTGGTCTTGCCATTGTCGTATTTCTCCACCGCCGCCTTGAAGCCCTCGAAGTCATTGATGGGCACGCCCACCGCCTTGATAAGGCCAGCCGCCTCCATGCCCGCGTACAACTCGCTCCACATTCCGCGTAGCATCTGGGTGAATATGGTGGTGCCGTGGTAGTTCGCCTCGCGGCCATTGCGGTAGTCGCCCATTACCAGGAACACAGGAGTGCAGCCGCTATGGACTGGCGGCTCGAAATGTGGCTGCAGCTTGTAGAAGCGGGCCAGCATCATCTTGAACGCGGCCTCGCAGGCAAGGCTGCCCGTCTCCAGATTGATCACTCTGTTCAGAACGTGGGGTTCCTTGGAGGCAATGGCTGCGTCCAGGGCGGCTGTGACATCGCGGGCAATGCCATTCGCAATGCGGACCAGTTCGCGCTCCAGAGTGCGGGTTATGTGTCCACGGGTATTGTTGTGCGTGATGTTGCTTATGCCAATCTCGCTTGCCAGACGCAGCAGCTCATAGCCAGGGAAACCATGGCCCAGGCTGGCCTGGTAGTGCTCGCTCTTGCCGATGAAATAGAGGTGCCCGTCCTCGCCCACGCGGAAGCAGCCCAGCGATGCAATGGGAGCTGATGTGGCATGCAATGCGGCTGTGAACGCGGCAGTTCCCGCGCCAGGACAACTATGTGTGAATGGCTGGCATACCTTTTGGCCCAGCTTTCCCAGGAGCACGTCCTGCTGTGCGGGAAATGCCTCGGGGAAAAAGTCCACTTTTCTGGAGGCCAGTTTCTCCAGTTCACCGCCCTTGCCAACGCCAATTGCATCCGCCGCAGCACAAACAGAGGAAATGTATTCCTCACCAAGCATATCCTTTAATGAAAGAGACACGCTCTTCAACTTCAATTCCTGCATTTCATGACTCCTGTGTATAGATAATTATGTCAAGAATCCTAAGGGATCAAGGGACCTAAGGGACTAATCCTCTTCACTTAACATAAGCCGCGTAGCGGCGATGGGAATTTAGCCGTGGGTGGAGC
>JAFZZD010000285.1 GCA_017615955.1 Victivallales bacterium | reverse complement strand
GGCGACATGCCCTTCATGAGCTACCAGTGCAACCAGGACGAGGCTGTGCGCAATGCGGGACGCTACCTGAAGGAATGCGGCGCGGATGGCGTCAAACTGGAGGGAGGCGCACTATACGCCGACTTGATCAGGCGCTTGGTGAACAGCGGCATTCCTGTCATGGCGCACATCGGCCTGCTGCCGCAATCCGTGCTGAAGGACGGTGGCTACAGGCTCCACGGCAAGGACGAGAAGGAGGCGGAGGCGCTCTTGAACGATGCAAGGGCCGTGCAGGAGGCTGGCGCGTTCTGCGTTGTGCTGGAAGGCGTGCCAGACGAACTCAGCGCAATCATCACCAAGGAACTGGAAATACCCACCATCGGCATTGGGGCAGGCCCCTTCTGCGATGGGCAGATACAGGTGATCACCGACATTCTTGGCCTGGGCGGCTCATATCTGCCCAAGCACGCAAAACGATACACATCACTGGCGGAACAGGCTTCCCAGGCACTCAAGCAATATGCCAACGAAGTGCAAGGTGGAAACTTTCCTGAAAAATGACAATAATTCAAAATTGATCCACAGATTTACACAGATTCGCACAGATTTAATCTGTGATAATCCGTGGCAATCCGTGGATAAAAAAAGAGGCGAGAAATGCAGATTTGCAGGACAGTAAAGGAAATGCGCGCACTGGTTGACGAATGGCGCGCCAACAACAGCAAAATCGCACTGGTACCCACAATGGGCTACCTGCACGACGGGCATATTTCACTGGTGAAAATCGCACATACACTGGGCGACAAGGTGGTGCTTAGCCTGTTTGTTAATCCAACACAATTCGGTCCTACAGAGGACCTGGACAAGTATCCAAGGGATTTCCAAAGGGATGTGGACGCCTGCGAGAAGAATGGCGTCGATGCCATTTTCGCGCCCACGCCAGACGAAATGTACGAAAAGGACTTCTCCACATGGGTGACGGAGACCTCGCTTTCTCTGCCAATGTGCGGTGTAAGCAGGCCAATCCACTTCAGGGGCGTCTGCACCGTGGTGCTTAAGTTGTTCAACATAACCCGCTGCGATGCGGCGGTCTTCGGCAAGAAGGACGCGCAGCAGGCGCTGGTAATCCAGCGCATGGTCAGGGACCTGAACGTGCCAGTGGAAATCGTGACCGCTCCGCTGGTGCGGGAGGTGGACGGCCTTGCCATGAGTTCCAGAAACCGCTACCTCTCCGCAGACGAAAGGGAACGTGCCCTTAGCCTGTCCCGTGGCATATTCGCTGCGGAAAAGCTGTACAACAAGGGCGAGCGCAATGCAGCGGCATTGATTGCAGAGGTGCAAAAGTCAGTGGAGCAGGCCAATGGCAAAATCGACTACATCGTGTGCAATGCTCGCGACACGCTGACGCCGCTGGAAAACATAGACCGCCCTGCCCTGCTGGCTGCCGCCGTGTATTTTGGCACAACACGCCTGATTGACAATGTGTTTCTTGGATAAAAAGGAAGTTCACCTATGAAGTTCGCAATGTGCAATGAATTCTGCCAGGGCTGGTCTGTGCAGGACGCAATCCTTCTGGCAGCGGACACTGGATACCAGGGCATTGAAATCGCGCCTTTCACAATTGCCGACGATGTGCGGAACGTGCCACTAACACAACGCGATGCCATTCGCAACTGCGCGGAAAAGGAAGGCATCAAGGTCATCGGTCTGCACTGGCTGCTTACAAAGCCAGAAGGCCTGCACCTCACCACAAATGACGCAGCCCTCCGCAAGAAGACAACAGACTACCTTGCAGCCCTGGTTGACTTCTGTGCAGACCTTGGCGGCGACAGAATGGTGTTCGGCTCCCCTAAAAGCAGGAACATGCAGCCAGGCGTACGCTATAGGGAGGCATGGAACTACGCGGTGGATGCTTTCAAATCCCTGATGGGCAAGTGCCAGGAACGAGGCGTGACAATCTGCGTGGAGCCACTTTCATACAATGAGACAGACTTCATAATGTCAGTGGAGGAAGGCTGCCGTATGTGCGACGATGTGAACCACCCAAACTTCAAGGTGCATATCGATGTCAAGGCCATGTGCTCGGAGCCCAAGCCCATCGAGGAAATCATCCTAGGTGCCAAGGGGTACGTGGGGCATTTCCATGTGAACGACGCCAATAAAAACGGCCCTGGCTGGGGAGACACGGACTATGCCCCCATAGTGAAGGCAGTCCGCGAAATCGGATACGACGACTTCGCGTCAGTAGAAGTGTTCGATTTCTCATTCCCGCCACGCGCCATCGCCAAACGCAGCCTGGACTTCCTGCAGAAGGCATGGGCTTAATTTCTTATTTGGGGAGGGGAAGGGGCCAAATGGCCCCTTCC
>JAFZZD010000284.1 GCA_017615955.1 Victivallales bacterium | reverse complement strand
GTGGGCGCCGCCTCGGCGCCCACATTAACAACGGCGCCCACATAAAAACAAGGCAAACAACAATGACAACCGTAAAATACAGAATGGCTGATGGTGCGGCTGACCTGGCTCCCGCCAAGGCGCATGCAGACGATGCAGCTTACGACCTCCGCGCAAACGCGAACATGAGCATAGCCCCCCATGCTGCGGCATTGGTGCCGACAGGTCTGTTTTTGGAACTGCCAGTTGGCTATGAGGCGCAGGTCCGCCCCCGCAGCGGTCTGGCATTGAAAAAGATGGTGACCGTGTTGAATTCCCCTGGCACAATTGACGCGGGCTACAGGGGCGAAGTGGGCGTGATTCTTATAAACCACAGCGATGTGCCATTTGACATAAGCAGGGGCGATAGAATCGCGCAGATGGTGATACAATGTCTCTCGCAGGTGGAACTTGAACCAGCGGCAGAGCTGTCCTCCACAGAGCGAGGCGCAGGTGGATTTGGCAGCACAGGCGTACACAACTGATGTCCGAGGCAGATAACAAATCCAAATCCTTCCTGCAACTGATTTTCGACGAGATAAGGAAGATATTCACTGGCAAAGCGTCCCAAGTGGAAAAGGAGGAGGATATTCCCACGCCTCCTCCACAGCCTGCGCCTAAGCCAGCACCTGTGCCACAGCCGGTTCCACAAGCAGAAAAGCCCAAGGAAACCCAGGAAGAACAGCCTGCTGTTGCCAGTGCGGAAGACCGGCTCAATGCCATGTTCAGCGGCAAGATGCAGGCCAGGGACATGCGCAAGAAGAACGCCGTCCGCAAAGGCGAGCTACTCCACAAGAAGCAGGCGGAACTGGATGCGCAGGAGCCATTGCCAGAAGAAGATGACGATGACTTCATCGGTCTGCCGCGCCCACGAGAAGGCGAGACCTTCCAGTTGCCGCCCCTGTCCATATTTGAATCAGTGGATGAAAAGCACCAGGCAAACCAGGAGGAAATCCAGCAGAAACGGGAATACATCCAGGACTGCCTGGACAGTTTCCTGGTGGATGCCGACGTGGGGGACGCAATTCGCGGACCACGCGTCACCATGTACAAGGTGCATGTGGCGGATGGTGTCATGGTCAGCAATGTCACCAAGTACGAGGACGAAATCAGAATGCGCCTCTCCGCCGAGACCTTGCGCATACTTGCACCTGTGCCTGGCTATGACTACATCGGCGTCGAGGTGCCAAATGATGTGGCGGACACTGTGCGCTGCGGCTCAATCCTTGCCTCCAGCACATGGAACAACTCACGCGCTGCACTGCCACTGGTAATGGGCAGGGACATTGCGGGGCAGGATTGCATCATGGATCTGGCAAAGGCCCCGCACCTGCTGGTGGCAGGTACCACTGGCAGTGGTAAATCCGTATGCCTGAATGTATTCATCAGTTCCCTAGTGGCTCGTTTTGCGCCAGATGAACTGCGCCTACTGCTGGTGGACCCCAAGGTAGTGGAAATGCAGATGTACGGACGCCTGCCCCACCTGCTAGTGCCAGTCATAAACGATGTGGAACTGGTGGTACTGGCATTGCGCTGGCTTATCACGGAAATGGAACGCAGGTATAAAATCCTGGCACTGGCGGGAAACGGCATCGTCAATATCGTCAAATACAACTCCCGGACACGGCCTGACGAACCAATATACGATGAATTCGGCGACCCTATTCCAGAGAAACTGCCCTACATCGTGCTGATCATCGACGAGCTGGCGGACATCATGCTTACCAATCGCCAGGATGTGGAGAACTCCCTTGCACGCCTGGCGCAGAAGTCCCGCGCAGTGGGCATTCACACCATAGTCGCCACCCAGCGTCCTGGAGTGGATGTCATTACGGGCAACATCAAGGCCAACTTCCCCACGCGAATTGCGTTCAAAACCACATCCCAGATTGATTCACGCACCATCCTGGACAGCAAGGGCGCGGAAAGCCTGCTGGGACGCGGCGACATGATCTTCAAGTCCAATGACGGCATGGACCAGCGCAGAATACAGTGCGCCATGGTGACCGACCAGGAAATCGAGCACCTGGTGGACTTCTGGGCTGAACAGGCCGCCGCGCCAGCCAACTTCGAGATCATCAAGGCATCCGAACCAACGGAAGATGTTCAGGTGGAGGAAGGTGACGAAGGCGACGACCTCATGAAGCGGGCAATCACCATCATCATCGAGGACAAGCGCCCAACGGTCAGCTATCTGCAAAGACGCATGGGCATCGGCTACAACAAGGCCGCCACGCTTATTGAAACACTGGAGAAATACGGCATCATCAGCCCGCCCGATTCCCAAAAGCGCAGACAAGTTTTGTATAGTTCAGTGGAAGAGGCGCTGTCAGTGATTGAGTGAACAGTGGACTGTGGACAGTGGCGCGTCACGCCCATTGCAGTAGTAGCGACGGCGTCCCCGCCGTCGCACCAACGGCATGCCTCTCTCGCTAGTGGCACATCACGCCAGTTGCCGTAGATACTGCGTACCCTTGGTGCAATAGCAAGCATCAGCATCCCAGCGAGTACAGCAGTTGCGAGTAGCTGTCGGCAAGGCGGTTTTCGCGGATGCGGGCAGTTTTGAAGCGGAGGAATGGCTGGCGTCCATGGCAGTGGTCCATTGCGAATACGCCATAGTTCATATCCTCGTCGGAAATTGTCTCTGCATTTCTTGCGGCGGCATGCAATCTGGCGAAGGCAAGCACAATTGAGAATGTCAGGCACAGTGCCCGCAAGCCTGAATAGATGTCGGTGCCGTAATATGCCACGCCGAAGAACTGGAAGCACTCCAATCTTACGTGCAGGAAGCGCAGGAATGTATCGAATGCGCCGTCCTCGAAATTCAGAGGAACGCATGAGAACAGCTTTAGCTTACGCAAAGGCAAGTCTGGATGCTCGTTGCTTAGATTATTGAGATTTCCATAGCCCATTACCAGTCGCGCTATGTTCCATGCCAGGCGAATGCGGTGCATTGGCGTGGGGTGGTTGATTTCCTCGTCCCGCCTGGCGTATGCCACCAGCCTTTGCCTGAACAATGCCCTGAGCGGTGCGCTGATGCGCCATTTTGGCAAATCAGCCGCCTCTTTGCGCAAAGAATTCAGCAAGGTGGGATAAACCTCTTTCATTGTTTCATTGTCATTGAGGAACGTAGCCCCCAATTGCTCTATGCGCCTTGCAAAAAGCATCAGCATACGCAAGCGCAAAGGAACGCTGCTCTCTACATCATCAATGATTTTCCTGGCGAAGTCGCGTATCTCCTCTACTGCCTTCCGTTCTAGTCCCGCCAGTTGGAGTTCAGTGAAACCGCTACCGAATCTCATTTCGGAAATAAGCCTCTCTATATCTCCACGTTGCTGACGTATCGGCTTGCCGTGATTTACAAGCACTGCTGGGCAGTCCATTCGAGCAAGAACACTGACCTCTCCAGGAAAAGTGGACACTATATTGAATGGATAACCGCGACAGGTGAATGCCTTGAAGTCGAATCCACATCGGGCGTGCATACGGCATTCGCCCTTCTCCCCCACAAAAACACAGCCTCTTGGTCCGCGCTTGAAATAAAGCCAGCCATTGATGCGCTCGGAAAAGTCCTCTGGTACATCCTGCAAATCGCTCCAGTCCTTGGCAGCAATCCTGGCACGTTCCTCTGGCGTAAGCAGCACCAGGAAACGACGACAGCACAGACCACACATCAT
>JAFZZD010000283.1 GCA_017615955.1 Victivallales bacterium | reverse complement strand
GTGCGCTCCAGGCGGCAGGGGCAATAGCCGCCTGTGCGTTTCAGACCTTCCTTTACGTCCTTGACAATTTCCTCGTCAGTGTTCAGTGTGACTTTCATCTATGCCTCCTTGCCTTTCATGGCGAGGAATCTCCCATAATGCGCCTCTACCGCATTGGCAGTCTTTCCATGCCCCAGCCACACATCCATGAAGTCAGTTCCAGTATAGCGCACAGTGCGGAAATCTATCCGTTCAGCACCGCCAGCCTCCATTATGTCCGCCGTGTTCGGGCACATCAGTTCATACACCATCTCCAGCTTCTTGGGAATCTTGACGATTGGAATCTTCTTCCTGTTCTCAAGGGCCCGCTTGGATTTCTCCCGAAGTTCCTCATACACCTTTGTGGGGGAATAATTGCGGGCGGAATAGCGGTTGTAAGCCTGCTTTGTGGCCACCGTCTCCACCTTGTCTCCAATGAATGCCCTTGCCTCCGCACATGCTGCCTCATCGCCAGAAACCAGAATCATGGGAAAGCCAAACCACGCGGCAATCAGCACTTCCACTCCAATTTCACCTATGGGCTGGCCATTCAGGCGTATCTCGCTTATGCCGTGGCTGTTGAAGGAGTGACACATGAAACCTCCGCTGTTCTGCATGGCATGCGCTCCGATCTGGACTGCCGCATCGTATTTGCATTCAGGCGCACCCCAGTAGAAAGTGCCGCCATATTGCACCAGCTCAACGGCTGGATGCAACTTGAATATGTCTATGGAATTGCTGCCTCCGTGTCCATCGACAACAGTTACGCTGTCGGCGCCGGCTGCAACAAGCCCCTCCACGCAGGCATTCACCTCATTGACCAATGCCTGCTTGGCCGTTTCCGGGTTGATTATCTGATTGCCAACGCCCTGTCCAGGACGCCCAT
This sequence comes from Victivallales bacterium, assembly GCA_017615955.1. The sequence goes on along the minus strand of JAFZZD010000283.1, from coordinate 5,944 downwards.
TGACACCGCAAGGTCCTTCCAAGTCAGTCATCATGAATACACGCATCGCTCATTACTCCTATTGTTGCAATTTCACCATTCCCGCCCTTGGCTTGATACTATGCCAGCCATTGCGGTAATTTCAAACGTCCATTTTAGCAATACTGCTCCAAAAATGACAAAGCCCTCTGGGCTGGCCACCAGTCACGCCCCTTCGCCGTCGGGAATCCGCAGTGCCCACCGTATTTGGGCATTTCCAAATAGAGGAATGGATTACGCTTCGCCTCCTCCACTGGAAAGCAATCCCCTGCCAGAAATGGGTCGTTCTTTGGAGCCACAAGCAGAAGCGGCACCTTCAGCTTCGGGAAATGCCTGTATGCGGAGGCAGTGACATAATAGTCGGTCTCGTCCTTGAAGCCATTGAGGGGCGCGGTAAAACGCCTGTCAAATTCATCGAATGTATGGATTTTCTCCAGCCCATCCAGATTCACCACGCCAGGATTCTGGGCGGCATTGAGCTTGATCTGCGCAATGAGCGGCTTCAGGAAATGGTCCGTGTAGCGCAAACCCATGAATGAATGGAGCGAACGGTTGCTCTCCAGTATATCCACAGTCGCGCAGAACACAGCGCCGCCGCAGACCTGCGGCGGCAGCTTGTCTGCCTCACGACTCAAATACAGCGCGGACAGATTGCCGCCCATGCTGTAGCCGGAATACGCCACCTTCTCGTAATGCCCCTTTTCCAACGCATACCGCGTTATCCAGTCCAGCTCGTACGTGGAGTTCTGTGTGGTGTACTTGAAGTTGTTCACCGGCGAATCTCCAGTGCCCCTGAAATTCCAAGCCAGGCAATCCCAGCCTTCCATGTTGAACACCTTGATCAAAGACAATATGTAATGCCGACGCGAACTGCCGCACAGCCCATGGCTCAAGACCAGCAGTTTCTTTGAATTCACACGCGCCCAGTCCAGAAGAATCGTCCCGCCATCAGGGGTGCCATATTCCTCCCTGGCGATATTTGACGGCAATCCCTCCCTTCGGAAGAAACTGGGGATTATGGTCTGCCAATGCCTGTTTCTAATTGAAAACAGGGGCGGCCTATATGAAGAAGCTAAAACCGGCATGTTTTTGAAACTATATGTTCATCACATTAAATTGCATCACAAACAACCTGCGAATATAACCATCAATCCATCATTTTCTAATCCGTCTGCTGCGTCTTTGCATTTTCGACTTGCCACAGATGGCTAGTTGCTTATATTATGGCTCCCGTGGGAAAGATTGAATAAAATGGCTGAAATAAAAACAAACACTGGCTCCTGCATTGCATTTGACATAGGCAATGTCTGCATTGCCATATCGGTGGAACGCTGCCAGGAGGCCACGGGAATACCTGCTGACCTGTCTGAATGGGTGCAGCTGTGCCAGGACATTGAATGGGGACAAATCTCAACTGAAGAGTTTCTGGCAAAAGCCGAAAAACTGGTTCCGCCAGGACACCCTCTTGCAAGAGGTATGCTGGAGGCCTTCAATGCTAAGATACTGCAACCCATACCTGGCATGGAGACATTACTAAAAACACTGCCAGCCATGGGAGTGCAGCCTGTTTTCTTTTCGGACATATCGCAATTGCACCTGGACTGCTTCCGCAAACGCTTTTCAGGCGCTGCCGAATACCAGGGCATTTACAGTTTTGAAATCGGGGCATGGAAACCCTCCACTGCAATGTTCTCCGCCTTTGAGACACGGCATGGCAGACCCTTGCTATATGTGGACGACCGCCAGGAACTAATAGAGGCGGCAGTCGCATACGGCTGGGAAAACTCGGTTCACTTCAAGGATGCCTCCACCCTTGAACAACAGATAAACAAGATAATTGGCACTAGAAATTAACAAGGTTCCAAAACAAAAAATTGAGGAGAATCACTTATGAAAAAAGCATTGTTGATGACTTTTGCATTGGCATTGTGCCTGGGACTTTTCAGTGGTTGCATCCTGCCTCCCGATGGACCAGGACCAGGACCAGGGCCGGGGCCAGGGCCAGGGCCAGCGCCACATCATGGGCCAGCGCCACATCATGGACCAGTGCCACTCCCACCCAGATAAACGGCGTACTCTGTAATTGCTGTATGCATACCATTACGGTAATTTCAAAAACAGCGCACACTGTTTTTGGAATTACTGCTAAATAAAAATCTAAACACAAAATGACGAGGTAATTTTGAAATGAAAACGACAGCATTGCGTCTTTACGGAAAAGATGATCTAAGGCTGGAGACCTTCGAACTTCCACCATGCGGCGATGACGGCATCATCGCAGAAGTAATGAGCGATTCAATCTGCATGTCCAGCTTCAAGGCGGCAGAGCAAGGTGCCGCGCACAAGCGGGTCCCAAACGACTGCGCCACGAATCCAATCATTATCGGACATGAATTTTCAGGCGTGATCCGCGAAGTCGGCGCAAAGTGGAAAGACCAGTTCAAGCCAGGCGACCATTTCGGCATTCAGCCGGCATTGATGTACCACGGCACACTGGATGCTCCAGGTTATTCATTCCCGACAGTCGGCGGCGACGCCACATTCGTGCGCATTCCATCCTGCGTGATGGAAGTCAACTGCCTGCTCAACTACCATGGCGACGCATTCTACAAGGCATCACTGAGCGAACCAGTCAGCTGCCTGATTGGAGCATGCCATGCACATTACCACATTCCACCGGCAACATACGACCACGTGATGGGCATTGTGGAAGGCGGCAACGTGGCTTGCCTCGCCAGCGCAGGCCCCATGGGACTGGGCTTGATCGACTACCTAGTGCACGGCCCACGCCGCCCTGGCCTGATCGTGGTCACGGATATTGACGATGCACGCCTGGCACGCGCTGCCTCCATCCTCACACCTGAAGACGCAGCCGCCAATGGCGTCAAGCTGATCTTCCTCAACACCAAGTGCCCAGATGCAGTGGACAAGCTGATGAACATCACGGAAGGCAAGGGATATGACGACGTGTTCGTGATGGCGCCAGTCGCACCAGTGGTCGAACAAGGCGATGCCATTCTTGGACGCGGCGGATGCCTGGACTTCTTCGCAGGCCCACTGGACCCCAACTTCTCCGCAAAATTCAACTTCTACAACGTGCACTACAATGGCACACACATCGTGGGCACCAGCGGCGGCACCACATCCGACATCCGCGAGGCACTAGACCTCATGGGCAAGGGCAAGTTGAACCCATCCATGATGATCACACACGTGGGCGGTCTCACTGCAGCACGCGAAACCACCTTGAACCTGCCCAAGATCCCAGGCGGCAAGAAGCTCATCTACACACACCAGGACTTCCCGCTGACCGCAATCGCGGACTTCGAGGAAAAGGGCAAGACCAACCCAGTGTTCGCAGAACTGGATGCAGCCTGCAAGCGCCACGGCGGCCTCTGGAACACCGAAGCAGAGAAGATCGTCCTGGAGAAGATGCCAAAACTGGCACTGTAATCCCAAAGTGGACAGTGGACTGTGGACTGTTCTGTGCGCGGGCGTTCTCGCCCGCGTTTAGCAGCCAGCTTTTCGCTGCTGACAAGCAATAAACAACTGACCACTGTCCACTGACCACTGACCACAGACCACTAACCACTGTCCACTGACCACTTGAAAATCGATGCCTGCATTTGACAACGAGCGCTATCTGGAGGCGCAGAAGAAATCCATTCTGGAAAGGGTAAAGGATTCCCAGCATCGTCTTTACCTTGAATTTGGCGGAAAATTGATTGGCGATTTCCACGCGGCAAGAGTGCTGCCTGGCTTCGACCCTGACGTCAAGATACGCCTGCTGCGGGAATTAAGCAGCAGCGCCGACATTATCATCTGCATTCATGCGGAAGCCATCGCAGCCCGCAAGGTCAGGGCCGACTACGGCATCACCTACGACCAGGACGCAATGCGCCTGATTGACGAGCTGCGGAACCGGGGCATCGAGGTAACTGGCGTCGTCATCACACGTTACACAGGGCAGCCAGAGGCACTGAACTTCAAGGAAAGGCTGGAAAAGTACGGCATCAAGGCATATCTGCATAAAGGCATTGCAGGCTATCCGGCGGACTTGGACCATGTGGTCAGCCCCGAAGGGCTTGGCAGCAACCCGTATGTCGAGGTCACACAGCCGCTGGTGGTTGTCACCGCCCCCGGTCCAAACAGCGGCAAGATGGGCACTTGCCTTTCACAGATGTATCATGAATATCTGAAGGGAGACATTGCCCAATATGCCAAATTCGAGACATTTCCCGTGTGGAACCTGCCCCTGCTGCATCCAGTGAACATTGCATACGAGGCGGCCACGGCGGACCTGAAGGACGCCAATGCCATGGACTCATTCCATTTCGAGGCATACGGCAAAAGCGCCGTCAACTACAACAGGGACCTGCAGGCATTCCCCCTGCTGAAAACCATATTGAAGCGCATTATAGGGGACAAGTGCTGGTACCAGTCCCCCACCGACATGGGCGTAAACTGCGTGGCACAGGGCATAATCGACGATGCAGAGGTGCGCGAGGCCGCAAAGAGGGAGATTGCCCGCAGATATTTCACCTGCCTGGCAGATGTGAAGCGCGGCAAGGCGGACGAGGCGACGCTGCAACGAATCATCGAGGTCGCCGGCAAAGCCGAAGTCGTGCCAGAGGAAAGAGCGGTGGTCATCGCCGCCCGCAATGCTGCCAAAGAATGCGAAGCCGCAGGAAAAGGCAACAAGGGCATCTACTGCGGCGCCGCCATCAGACTTGCGGACGGCACGATCATCACTGGAAAGAACAGCACACTCATGCACTCCGCCTCCAGCATGATCATCAACGCCATCAAAAAACTGGCTGGAATACCAGACAACATACACCTGCTGCAACGGGACATTCTCGCATCCGTGGCGAATTTCAAGGATTGCCTGGGTTCAACAATGCGCTCACCTGGACTTGATGTGAGCGAGACACTTATTACCCTGGTGGTCAGCGCCAACGGCAACCCATGCGCTAAAATGGCATTGGACTGCCTCTCACAACTTCAGCGCTGCGATATTCACCTGACACACATTCCCTCCCCCGGCGACGAGGCAGGTCTCCGCAGACTGGGCTGCTCATATACCTACGACCCAGTCCCACCCTCCAGAAACCTGTTCCAATAGCAAACTATCGGAGCCGCTGGCTTAGCCAGCGGAAAAGGCTTGCAATGCCAATAGTTTTGCCATTACCTCTTCTTGGCGACACTTTGCCTAGACACAGCTATAATCTTGAGGTAATTGGCTCTCAATCATAGAAATGGACAACTGGAAAGAGAAAGTCAAGACATGGTGCGGGCGCAGTCTGCCCAAGGGCGGATTTACAATGCCCATTTTGGAGGAAGCACTGCTTCCCCTCGCCTTGGCTTGCCTGGCCTCCAACAGACGCGGCGCACTCTTGATAGTCCTTCCAGACACGGCGGCCATGGAACGCTGCGCCATCGGCCTGGCCGACTTCTGCGATATCATCGGCGAAAATCGCCGCATATTACCCATGCCGGAAGTCGCGCCCCAGCGCAATATGTGGATTCCTGAAAACGAGGCTGGCAGATGCGCAGTGCTGCAGGCCGCACTCTCTGGCGAAAATGCAATCTATCTTGCGACGCCATCCGTATTGCTCTCCCAGACGCTTGCACCGAAAGCATTTAAATCCAACACATTTTCACTCAAAAAAGGAATGGAAATTGAATTGGAGGAATTGACGGGAAAACTGGTGGAGCTGGACTATGACAATGAAATCGAGGTGCATATTCCAGGCGAATTCAGCAAGCGCGGCGGCATAGTGGATTTATATTCGCCATTGTACGAGGCACCAGTCCGCATTGAGTTCTGGGGCAACGAGATAGATTCCATAAGATTCTTTGACCCGAACAGCCAGCGCTCCTACAAGGACGCCGATGAAATAAAGGTGGTTCCAAGAGGCACAGC
>JAFZZD010000282.1 GCA_017615955.1 Victivallales bacterium | reverse complement strand
GGGGTTTGGGGAGGGGAAAGGGCCAACGGCCCTGTCCCCTCCCCAAGATAAGATAAAGTTATGCCATGCCTGGCAGGAGGCGACCGAAGAGGTTGCCGTATTTTTTGAGGTTGAGTGATTCGACGAAGGAGGCGATTTTGGTTGCTGTAGAGCATGGGTCGATTGATGCATCCATGCAGTCGCCTTCAAGGATAAGGAGAGGCAGACCGATATTTTCCAGTGCTTCGCGCAGTCGTTTTGTGAATGGTCTGTCTGCCATGCTGCATCTGCCGAATCCGTGTGTATAGAGCACGCACCCTGTAAGTTTTGCGATTTTGGCGAGTTTAGCCACGTATTCCACGCGCAGTTTTGGATCCAGGAAGCCAGACGACAGCATTTTCTTTGCCAGGGAGCGCAATGGTTCCAGTGGATTGAGAGCCTCCCATCCCACGAAGTTGGTTTCCTCGAATACGATTGGTGCATTGTATGTAGTCTCCAGCATTTCCAGGTATTGTGAGTTGTAGAATGGAGGCAGATGCAGCCACAGGAGGCGATGTGTGTCATCTATGCTGTAGTGTTTTTCAGCCCATTCCTTTTTCTGGAGCAGTTCCTCGTAGTATGTCTTCTGTATGTCCACCAGTGACTGTGTGCCCCACAGCTGGCTGAAAATGACCGAGTTATACACGGCCTGTGCCCCACGGATCAGCGGCGGCGAGGTCCAGCGCAGCTGGTTGCATTTCTTGGAGTATTCAGCGGCCTGGTTAGAGAGTTCGCATGCCTCCTGCAGTTTGCCCTGATCCAACTTGCGGCCAAATGCCTTTTCCATCATTGAGATAGCCTGTTCCAGACCTTCTGCAATCTGTTCCACGGCAAGATTGAAGTCATTGCCGCCGATAGGCGTCTGCAACGAGTAGTAGCGGTCTTCAAAGCCATTGTCACCGGCCAAGTCCGCGAATATGCGTTCGCCCTGCTGGCATGGCTGGCTGGTGGAAACAGCGAATGCCGGTTTCTCGTGGTGTGTGATGCCTTCCAGAATGCGCAGGAACGAGCAAGTCTGCTGGTCGAAGCCCTTGCGGGCTGCAACGTCCAGTGCCTCCTTGATGCGGCGCACATTGCGACCGAACAAGGCCGCGTATGTCTCCAGTGTCAGGATGCGTGTCTTGAATGCATTGAGTATTTCCGTCGGGAAGAAGAGGTTTCGCCACACCAGAGGCTTGCTCTTGTCCTTGTCCCTGCCGAAGAAGTCCCTTTTTGTGCTGTTTACGCGCATCATGACGGACTTCTGCGGCGTGGGTTCGTACTGTATCTTCTCCGTGTCAAGACGTCCCTTCAGCTCAATGAACTGGCGTGCCAGGCAGGCCGCGCCCAATGCGCCCATCACCTTATGGTATTCAGGGATGATGATTTCGCTGCCAGTGATTTGCCGCATGAATTCAGCCACTGCCCCATTTGCGGCAACGCCGCCCTGGAACTGGATCTTGCGTCCTGGATGATGCAGCAGCAGCTGTCCCACGCCATTGAGGATTGCCCTGGCTTGTGCGCGGCATGCGCCCGCCAGCAGATCTCCCACGGGGATGCGGTTCTTGAATTTATTGATGGATGTGGCGGAGAGCACCGCGCAAACCGAGCTGAATTCAATGTCCGCATCATAATTCACCTTGGAGGCGATTTCCTCGACGGGTATGTTCAGCTTGGCGGCCACGTTGTCCAGATAGCTGCCAGTACCCGCTGCGCAGACGCCCGACATCATGGACAGCCACATGCCCATCTTCTTGTTGTAGATCATGCACTTGCTGTCCTGCCCGCCGCAGTCGATGATGGCATCCACATCCTTGTTGAAATGGCGTGCGCCTGCCACGTGGGCGGACACCTCGCTCACCTGGAAATCGTATTTGATGAAGCGCTTTGTATCCTCCACGATCTGGCTGCCTGTGACCACCGTGCATGTGATGTCCTTTTGCGAAAGTTTGGATTCCCGGAGGAAATCATCCACGGTCTTTCTGATTGCGCCCATGTTGCAGCGTCCGCATGAAGTGCATCTTCCAGAGCAGGCCATTGCGCCTGACTCAACAGGCTTTGTGCGCTGGTATGTAGTATTGATTATAGCACCGTCCTCGGACATGAGCACCGCCTTGAACGTGGTGGAGCCGATGTCGATTCCCAGGTAGTAGTTATTACCGTTGCTCATAATGCTTGTTATTATCTTAACCAAATCGCTAAAGTAGATAGGTTCGTAATATAACCAACTTTCTCATATTTCATAGTGCGGCTTTGCATTAAGATGTTTTGCAAGTAAATTACTGCGGTGTTTTTCTAAAAGAAACCACTTGCACACATTGATAATTTTTTGGAGAAAGGCAAAAGATGAAGATTGGATTGCAACTTTACAATTTCCGCAAGGAACTCAAGGCAGACTTCAAGGGCACGCTCCGTGAAATCGCAAAGCTGGGCATTGACGGCGTGGAATTCGCCGGCGACTATGGAAACATGCAGCCCCAGGAACTGGCGGACTTTCTGGCTGAAATAAAACTGGAATGCGCCGGAACCATGTTCCCTGCAGCCACACTCCAGGAAAAGGAGAACATCTGCTATGAATATGCACGCGTTCTCAAGTCACCTGCATTGACATTCAGCATGATGTGCAACTTCACTGAACTTCATGCAGAAAAGTCCCAGATGATCAAGACCGCAGTCAGAAACGCCAATGCCAATGGCTGCGACTTCTCGTACCACAACCACTGGGATGAATTCCTCTGCAAAATCAATGGCGAATTCGCAATGGAATACATGATACGCGAGATCGACGAACCCACACTCCTGCTGGAGCCAGACGTATGCTGGGTAACACGCGGCGGGCACAGCCCGATACAATTCCTCCAGGACCATGCCTCTGCAATTAAGCAGGTGCACCTGAAGGACATCAAGGTCCCCAGCGAATACAACTCCCTGACCGAGCTTGGGAATGGCGTAATCGACCTGAAGGGATCCATCGCAGCCGCAAAGAAAACCGCCTGCCAGTGGCTCATCTACGAGCAGGACCTAACTGAACTCACGCCAATGGAAAGCGCCCGCATCAGTCTCAAGTGGCTCAAAGACAACCTGTAATACGACCATGCACAAGATTGAAAAGCAAGGCACAATTGACCTGGACATAGTGGAAAGCAATCCCATCATCTTCAGGGGAAAGCCCTGGCTGATGGAATATGTGCGCCAAAAGGATGTGCATGGTCCATCCCATAGCTACCATGCCAACGCACTGGGCAAGGCATACTGCCGTTTCAGAAACCTGGAGGACTGCCAGTCATTCTCCAAGCCATTCGGCATTGGATACTGCTTTGGCAACGCCTTCGCTGAAAACGACCACATCGTGGTGACTGTCACCGACTACTGGGGAGGCACTGGCTTCTATGTCCTGGAATCCGATGACATGGAACACTGGAGCAAACCACGCCCCATCTACGAAAACGCCTCCAAGAGATGCTACAATTCGTCACTGTGCAAGGCAGCTGACGGCAAATTCGTCAACGCCCTGGAAATCGGCGATGTGGCAGACGCGTTGGAAAACTACATCCTCTTCGCAGAAACCACCGATTTCAAGCAATGGAAGATCATTCCAGGCGCACGTTGCAAAAAGGGTGCGCCTGTTCTCCGCTACTACGATGGATGGTATTTCTACATCTGTCTGCTGGGTGACTACACCAATGGCTTCAATACCTGCATCTTCCGCTCACAAGACCTGCAGCAATGGGAACCAAGCCCGCAAAACCCAATCCTCCCATTCGACGAGGATGACAGGCTCATCCACCCAAAAGCTAACCTCACCCAACAACAACTGGACACCATCGCCAAGGCAGTCAACATAAACGCCTCCGACATGGATATGTGCACATACCAGGGCAAAACCATCGTCTCATATTCCTGGGGCGACCAGAGAGGACACGAATTCCTGGCACTGGCCACCATCAACGCAACTGAACGCGACTTCTGTTTCAGTTGCTTCTAAAATGAACGTGGGGAGGGGGAAGGGCCATTGGCCCTCCCGCGCCACCTTTTTGGTGGCCCCCACACCCCACCTCTATCCCTTACTGCGCT